>CACXCN010000001.1 GCA_902766095.1 uncultured Selenomonas sp.
AATCTACGCCAGCTGCTTCGCGGCATAGCTGCAATCACAAACACACTAAAAAATTTTCAAAGTGGTCTTGACAGCTGGCCCATTATAGTCGGATTACCGGCAGATGCATTTTGAGGCATTGCGGGAGACGGTACAGCGTTATAAAGAGAATCCGGAAGAGGTGAGCAATATGTGCAAGGAAATCGAAGACTGGCTGAAGGATGAACGCATAGAAGGCCGTGCGGAAGGCCGTGTGGAAGGACGTACAGAGGGAGAAAACAAAACGATTCTCGCGATGCTGAAGCATGGCATGCCAGCAGAGACCATCGCGCAGATTGTCGGCTGGACGAATGAAAAAGTCCGCGAACTGGGGCGGCTCAATGGGATTCTTTAACCGTAGTATACGAAAGAGGCGGGATCGTGTTTGGTCCCGCCTCTGCCTATTGCTATTCAGTATGTATAGGGAATAGCAATAGGCATGGGATATCATTAGATATGGACAGGAGATGGAATATGTCTTTTTCGATATTTTTTGAGGGAATTCAGGAGGATTTTTTGCTGGCTGTGCTGCCGCCGGTGCTCTGTGCGGTATTTCGGCTAGCCTTTGTGCTTGTGTATGCGCCGGAGAAATCGCGACGAGCTGGCTGGCGCAAGTGGCTCGAGTGCTTCCGTTATGGTTTCTGGTGGGGGATGGATCTGAATGCTTATGTGTTCCTGGCACTGATGGTGCTTGTGAGCATACCGGCAGCCTTCATTCCCACCTATTTTTCAGTAAGTCATACGGCGCGGGTTGCATTGCTTGACGTGTACTGTTTGGCACTCTATCTTGCCTTTATGGGGAAGATGATATTCTATTACCATTTTCATGATACTTTTAATCAGACGGTTCGTCTGGGAGCGAACGCGGACAAGAAGAATTTTGCGGATATATTCTTCCATCAGAATCACGGGACGCTCATATTGCTCGGTATTGTACCATACCTAGTGCTTTGCAGCAGCCTGGGGCTGGCACTGACCCATGTGCCGAAGATACCCTATCTGGAGCTGGCGTCTACGAGTATGCAGTATGCTCTGAATGCAGTGGTGTTCGTTTTCGCTGTGCTAGTGTTCTACTGGTTCCGCTACGGTGGCACGTTGCGGCATCGTCTGAAACCGGAATGGGATGAGGTGCCACAGCAGGTCAAAGATGATGAATTCATGTCGAAGGCGGTCATCGATGATCTGGTGGCGCTGAAGCTGGTATTCCGGCAGCATGTCTCTGAGGCTTTGCAGCATAATGATGCAGAAGCGACACAGATCATCGCGCCACTGGTGCCGACAGAGCAGCAATTCGATCCCCGGGAGCCCTGGGCCATGCTCCGGCGGACCGCTCACGGAGCATTGATTAAGCAGCCGCGACATGTCTTCTTCCTGCTCGGGGAGAGTCACGGACAGGCTCCGTTTGATTCATTTTATGATCATCTGCATCTGATGGCGGCCAGTAAGGAATTCCGCGCGGAGCCGCACACTCTGGCGCTGAATAACTTTATGTCGGCTGGCATGATATCTCAGCCGTCACTGACCAGCCTCATCTCCGGGCTCTATGATGCCGATATGGAGCTCAATGAAAATGTAGATTTCTGGCATGGGACGCTTCCGCTGGCTCTGCCCGTGCAGATGAAGCGGTTGGGCTATCGCACGGTATTCTGGTATGGTGGGGCGCTGACCTGGGGGAGTTTGCTGCATTATCTGCCGGCAGCTGGTTTTGATGAGTACTATGGAGGTCCGGATTTCTGTCCGGCAGATTCGCCGCGGACATGGCTTGGTGTATATGACCATATTTTTTTGGGAGAGGCCGCCAGGAAAATAAAGGCGGAAGATACAGAGAAGCCGACGTTCCACTTCCTTTACACGACTTCGAACCATGGTCCGTATCTTATGCCTTATGAGGAGTATGGTTTTGATGCGGACAAGGTGATGCCGAAGATCGCTGACCGGCTGAGGCATGACAAAAAGACATGGCGCCGCCTGGCCGGTATATGGTATGCTGACCAGGCTCTGATTCATTTCGTGCGTGAGATGCGGGAGGTGTATCCGGACAGCCTGTTTATCGTATCGGGCGATCATACGACGGGACTGCTGCCTTTTGATTATGACATCGTGCCGCGGGATGAAGCGAATATGCGCGAGAGCTTGTTGACGTCTTTCGCGATGTCGCATCCGGAGCTGACGCCGGATATGCTGGCAGGGAATACGATCGGCGGACATATGAATATATTGCCGACGATTATGGAGCTGGTGGCGCCGGCGGGGTTCGAGTATTATTCGCTGATGCCGCCGCTGACGGAGTCCATCGACCATGTGGTGACGCCGTACTGCTGGATGACACGCGATACGATCGGCGACTACCGCAGCGGGCTTGCGCAGCAGCTGGCGCCGGCGGCAGGAGAACTGCCCGTCGAGCGGATGACGCGGTTCCAGGCGGAGCGCGATGCCTGGTGCGAGCTGACCGGCTGGATGGTGCGTCATCCGGAGCTGCTGGTCAGCCGCGAGGCAAAACCGTAATTTATGAGGGCTATGATACGATCATGCCAGATAGAAAAAAGGATGGTATTTTGGGTTGACAGCCTAGTAGAACTATGGTATGATACCCATTAGTTGAATAGCGAGGCAATGGCGCCTCAGATCTGGAGCGGTCGCTCTATGTCTGAGGTGTCTTTTTGTTTTGTGCGCTCGTCACTGCAGGGATGAGCGGGCAGGACGAGCTGGACAGCAATGGCGCTGGAATACGGGCGGAGTGGCCGCTTTGTTTTCTGGCGCCTTTTGACTATGTGGTAATTATATTATAGAATTGAGGAGTGGATTATTTTGATTGATACGGGCGATACAGCTTTTGTGCTGGTCAGTGCGGCGCTGGTATTACTGATGACGCCGGCTCTGGCGTTCTTCTATGGCGGTCTCGTGCGGCGCAAGAATGTCATCAATACGATGATGATGTCGATCGTCATGATGGCGGTCTGCGGCATCATGTGGATGCTGTTCGGCTATTCGCTCAGTTTCTCGGGCGACAATGGCGGCATTATCGGTGGGCCCAGCAATGTTTTCCTCAGCGGGCTGCCGGAGATCAGCGAGTATGCGGACACGCTGCCGTCCTACGCTTATGTGGGCTTCCAGATGATGTTCGCGATCCTAACGCCGGCTCTGCTGACGGGCTCGGTCGCTGGCCGCATGCGGTTCAAGGCGCTGTTCTTCTTCATTATACTTTGGTCGCTCATCGTGTACTACCCGTTGGCTCATATGGTCTGGGGCCATGGCGGTCTGCTCGGCGAGGGACTTGGCTCGGTCGACTTCGCGGGCGGCAATGTCGTGCATATCAGCTCGGGCCTGAGCGGCCTGACGCTGGCGCTGCTCATCGGACGCCGCAAGGGTGTGCCGCGCATCAGCTATCGCGTGCATAATATCCCGTTCGTCGTACTCGGTGCCATGCTGCTCTGGTTCGGCTGGCTCGGATTCAACGCCGGCAGCGCCCTCGGCGCGAACGGCCTCGCAGCTCATGCTTTCATGACGACGAATATCGCGGCGTCCGCGGCTATGCTTTCCTGGATGTTCATCGATATAAAGATCCAGGGCAAGCCGACGGCGGTCGGCCTCTCGACTGGTGCGGTGCTCGGCCTCGTCGCCATCACGCCTGGCGCGGGCTTCGTGCCCATCTGGGCGGCGCTGCTGATCGGCCTCACCATCAGCCCGATTGCGTATTTCATGGTTTCAGTTATAAAGAAGAAAATCGGTTACGACGATGCGCTGGATGCTTTCGGCTGCCACGGCGTCGGCGGTATCTGGGGCGGCATCATGGTCGGTGTCTTCGGTCAGAGCGCGATCAATCCGGTCGCCCAGTGGGATGGTCTGTTCTTCGGTGCGACGCAGCTCTTTACGGCGCAGGTCCTGGCGGTCATCGCATCCATATGCGTGAGCGTCGTGGGTACGTTTATCTGCGCGAAGGTCGTGGGTATCTTCACACCGCTGCGGGCAACGGAGAGCGAGGAGAAGATCGGTCTCGATCGCACTCTCCACGGCGAGGAGGCTTATCCGGCGTTCAATGGTCTCGACTGATAACGGAGGTAGAGTGATATGATATACAAGGTGGAAGCCATCGTGCGCGAGGAGGTCTATGAGGATCTCAAAGATGCGCTCAATGAGGTCGAGGTGCACGGCATCACGGTCTCTCAGGTCATGGGCTGTGGCATGCAGAAGGGCTATGCGACGAATGTGCGCGGCACCAAGGTCGATATCAACATGCGGCCGAAGATAAAGTTCGAAATCGTGGTGTCGGCCGAGGAATGGGTCGAAAAGGTCGTCAATGTCATCAGCAAAGTGGCCTATACGGGCCAGATCGGCGATGGCAAGGTGTTCATCTATCCGCTCAGCGATGCCCTGCGCATCCGCACCGGCCAGCGCGGCGCCGATGCGATAAGGTAAGTGCAAGCCTTCCCCACAGGGGAAGGCTTTTTTTTTACTGATACACTTGGTATAATGGGGAGTAGTGTATCAGAAAGGGTGATACGGTGAAACGAAGTGAACGGATTTATGAGTATATACGCGAGCGCTCGCAGGAGCTCGCGCCGAAGGACTTGCAGGGGCGCGTGGGGTTTGATGCGCAGGAGATCGCGGATGCGCTCGATATATTGCGCAACAATGTCTCGAAGGAGCTGAACGCGCTGCATCGGGATGATCGCATTGTGAAATTCACGGGGCGTCCGGTGCTTTATTTCGACAAGGCAACGCTGGAGGAAATGCTCGGGGCAGAGCTCGGAGCGGGGCCCTGCCAGTATGCTGATGTGGCGGCCTGCCGGCGCAGCGTGGCGCCGGAGTCGGGCGGCGTGGACAATCCGTTCGCCCGTCTCATCGGCGCGGATTCGAGCCTGAAGCGGCAGGTGGAGCAGGCGAAAGCGGCCATCCTTTACCCGCCGGACGGTCTGCATACGCTGATCGTCGGTCAGACCGGTGTCGGCAAGACGCTGTTCGCGCACATGATGTTCCAGTACGGGCAGGCCATGCAGCGCTTCGCCGCCGATGCGCCGTTCGTGACGTTCAACTGCGCGGACTACTATAATAATCCCCAGCTCCTGATCTCGCATATCTTCGGCCACACGAAAGGGGCATTCACGGGCGCTGATACGGCCCAGCCTGGTCTCGTCGAGGAGGCGGATGGCGGCGTGCTGTTCCTCGATGAGATCCATCGCCTGCCGCCGGAGGGGCAGGAGATGATCTTCTATTTCATGGATACGGGCACGTACAACCGGTTGGGCGAGACGACGCGCGACCGGCGCGCGAAGGTGCTCATCATCGGGGCGACGACGGAGGATCCGGACTCGGTGCTGACAAAGACATTCGTGCGCCGCATACCGAATATCATCGAGATCAAGCCGCTCTCGGAGCGCACGCTGCAGGAGAAGATCGATATCCTGCGGCTGCTGTTCGCCGAGGAGGCCCAGCGCGTAAAGAAGCCGATCCGCGTGGGCACGGAGTCGGTGAAAGCGCTCATCGGCAGTATCGGCAGCGGCAATGTCGGCCAGCTCAAGTCGAACATCAAGCTGCTCTGTGCGCAGGCGTTTCTGAATGGCATCGACAATCCGGACTATATCGAGGTCGATTTCAAAATGCTGCCGCCGAATATCCGCAACGGGCTGTTGACGCTCGCGGCGAACCGGCAGGCGCTGACCGATCTCACCCACTATCTCTCGGGCCCGCTCATCATCGAGCCCCCGGGACGCGAGGCCCAGGACGAGGACGGGGACGAGGAGCCGGCAGATGATTTCAATCTGTATCAGGTCGTCGGTGACAAGGTGTCGCTGCTGAAGGAGGAGGGCATCAGCGCTGACCTCATCAAGCAGATCGTGGCGACCGATGTCAATGTCTATGTCAAAGAGTTATATAATAAGAAGCAAACCGTGGCGATGACGACGCGCGAGCGGCTCGTCAAGATTGTCGATCCGGGACTCGTCGACTTTGCGGAGCAGGTGTCGCTCTATGTGGAGAAGCGGCTCAACCGCAGCTATCGCGACCGTTTCCTCTATGCGTTCAGCCTCCATCTGTCGGCTTTCCTCAAGCGGGCGCGCAACCATGAAACGATCGAGTATAATGATTTCGGTACGGACAATGGCAACTCCGACCTGCGCCAGGTCGCCCATGAGATCGGGGACCTCATCGAGCAGCATTACCATCTGACCGTGCCGCCGGCTGAGGTCGGCTATATCGCCCTGCTGCTCGAGTCGGCGGAGGATGACGATCTCGACGAGCAGGTGACCATCATCGTGGCCACGCATGGCAGCAGTACGGCCAGCTCCATGGTCGAGGTCGCCCAGAAGCTGTTCAATAATACGGATATCAATATCCTGGCAGTGGATATGCCGCTCGAGGTGAAGCCGCAGGATATCCTGGACAAGATGGAAAGCATGCTGCGCGCACAGAGCTGTCCGCGCGGGGTGCTGATCCTGGCTGATATGGGCTCGCTCTGCAATGTAGGACCGCTGCTCTCCGAGCGGCTGCACATACCGGTGCGCACGCTCGATATGGTGTCGACGCCGCTGATACTCGAGGCCATGCGCAAAGTGGATATCGGCGGGGCCGACCTCGAGAGCATCTATGAGTCGTTGCGCAATTTCCGCGGCTACGAGACGCTGGAGCCCGAGCCCGGTGTGGAGTCAGGAAAGCCTGAGGCCATCGTCACGATCTGCTCGTCGGGGCAGGGGGCGGCGCTGAAGCTCAAACAGCTCGTCGAGGAGGTCCTGCATCACGCAGGGCGGGCCATAGAAGTCGTGCCCGTGGGCGTGGCGAAGCTCGACGAGCATATGGACCAGCTGGCTGATGAGTATCGCATACTGGCTGCCATCGGCATGAAGAAGCCCTCCATGGCCGTGCCATTCGTACCCATCGAGGAATTCGTGGGCGGCAAGGGCGAGCAGCGGCTGACCGAGATCATATTCGGCGAAGCAATCGATATCGAGCCGCAGGAGAGCGGCAGCAGCGTCGTGCAGAAGCTTTGTCATGAGTCGCTGCAGAAATTCCTGACCTATCTGAATCCGGATAAGATCATGGGCAGTCTGTTCGAGTTCGACCGGGTGCTGGAGCAGGAGCTCGGCCTGAGCCTCTCGAATCCTCTCCGCGTGCGCCTCATCGTGCATGTAGGCTGCGCGCTCGAGCGCTGTGTCACGAGGTCGCCGCTCGTATATAAGGAAGATAAATCGAAGACAGACCCGCAGTGTATCGCGGCTCTCGAGAAAGCCGCTCAGATATTCGAGGAGACCCTGCATCTGCATTTCAGCGAGGATGAGTATTACTTCATGGCCGGTATGCTGGGTGAATAGCTGGAGCGGAATCCGGATTCTGACAGGCTGCTAGCAATATTTTAAGTCAGATAATCAATACATAAAAATTTTATATGATACAGAAAGATACATATCCGAAAATAGAATCGGATGTGTATCTTTTTTTGCATTTACAGCGGGAAAATGCTCGAAATAGTATCAAAGAAATATTGATAGTGTATCAAATCAATAATAACCGTATTCATTTTTGGCCTTTTAGTGTTTTTGTAGCGGCAAAACGGGCGAAAATAAGAATTCTGATTTTGATACACAAAGTTGGCACGCTTTATGCATTATATATTGGGCGAGAAGAAAAGTTTATAGAAAAAAGAAAATCTATAGGGGTTGCATTGTTATAATGCATGTTTAGGAGGTAAGGTTATGTTTGGAATTATCGTAGGGACGCACGGACGTTTCTCGGAGGAGCTGCTGAAGTCCTGTGAGATGATCTGTGGCGAGCAGAAGAATGTTCGTGCGGTCACGCTCATCCCGGGTGAGGGGCCTGATGATGTCGTGACGAAGTACGAGCAGGCAATCAAGGAACTGGATTGCGAGGATGGGGTGCTGTTCCTGAACGATCTGTTCGGTGGGAGCCCGTACAACGCGGCCTGCCGTCTGGTCATCTCGAACGAGAAATACGGGATCGTGACCGGCGTCAATCTGCCGATGCTCATCGAGATGTGCAGCGCGCAGATGATGGATGATGGCTCGGATATCAAGGCACTGATGACCAAGGCCGTCGAGGCCGGCAAGAACGGCGTACAGACTTTCCATGCTAGTTCCATCGCTGATGATGAGGAGGATGATTTATAATGAATATCGTACTTGCAAGAATTGATGATCGTCTGATCCATGGCCAGGTGGCTACGGTCTGGTCCAAGGCTACGAACTGCCAGCGCATCATCGTCTGCGACGATGACGTCGCCAACGACAAGATTCGTGCGACGCTGCTGAAGCAGGTCGCACCGGCTGGCATCAAGAGCCATGTCGTGGGCCTCGACAAGGCCATCCGCGTCTACAACAACCCGAAATACGAGAACGACCGTTGCCTGCTGCTGTTCACGAAACCGGCCAGCGTGCTCTATCTCGTCGAGCATGGCGTAGACATAAAGAGCGTCAACATCGGTGGCATGTCCTTCCATGAGGGCAAGAAACAGCTGACGAAGGCCATCTCGGTCGACGAGGATGATATCGAGGCTTTCAAGAAGCTCAATGAGAAGGGCATAACGCTGGAGATCCGCATCGTTGCCAGCGACAAGCCGCAGAATCTGATGGACGTCCTGCCGAAATAAGCGCAGGGTTCCTATAAGGGAAGAAGGGGATGCTGGGGGGCGTCCTCTTCTGGAAATTATCTTTTAGTTCTTATTTTTGGAGGGAAAAACAATGGAACTGAATGGACTGCAGTTGATCCTGATCTTCATTTTCTCATGCATTGCCGGCATGGGATCCGTGCTTGATGAGTTCCAGACCCATCGTCCGCTCATCGCCTGCACGATCACTGGTCTTATCATGGGCGATATGACAACCGGTATCATCATCGGTGGTACGCTGGAGATGATCGCACTCGGCTGGATGAACATCGGCGCTGCTATGGCACCGGATGCAGCACTGGCCTCGACGGTCTCGACCATACTGGTCATCGGTGGCCATCAGGACATCGCCGCTGGTATCGCTATCGCTATGCCGCTGGCAGCAGCTGGCCAGGTTCTGACCATCATCTGCCGCACGATCACCGTGTTCTTCCAGCACAAGGCTGATGACTTCGCACAGAAGGGCAGCACGCGCGGCATCGATATCTGCCACCTCGGCGCTCTGGGACTGCAGGCTCTGCGCATATCCATCCCGAGCACCATCGTTGCTGCTTCTATCGGTACGGGTGCTGTCCAGGCGATGCTCGATGCTATCCCGCAGGTCATCACTGGTGGCCTTCAGGTCGCCGGCGGCTTCATCGTCGTCGTAGGTTATGCGATGGTTATCAACATGATGGGCGCGAAATACCTCATGCCGTTCTTCTTCATAGGCTTCTGCGTGGCCGCATTCACGAACTTCAACCTCGTGGCACTCGGCATCATCGGCCTCGCTATGGCTATCATCTATGTACAGCTCAATCCGAAATATGCTCAGGTCGCAGCTGCTCCGGCCGCAGCCAGCAGCGGAGCTGACGATGATCTCGATGACGAGCTGGACTGATGACTGATAGAAGGAGGATATAGACATGGAAAAGAAACTTACGTCCAATGACTTTTTCTGGACATTCATACGTTCGAACTTCGCTCAGGGCTCGTGGAACATGGAGCGCATGCAGGCACTCGGGTATTGCTTCGGCGTGATTCCTATCCTGAAGCGCCTCTATGAGGGGGATGACCTCAAGCAGGCTCTGAAACGTCATCTCGAGTTCTACAACACGCAGCCGTTCGTCACGGCTCCGATCATCGGCATCACGGCGGCTCTTGAGGAAAAGAAAGCGAATGGCGCTGATATCGAGGATGGCGTCATCAACGGTATCAAGGTCGGCATGATGGGACCGCTGGCCGGCGTCGGCGATCCTATATTCTGGGGCACGCTGCGTCCGATTACGGCCGCGCTCGGCGCTTCGTTCGCTATGAGCGGCAGCATCCTCGGTCCGATTATCTTCTTCGTGCTGTTCAACGCGGTCCGTCTCTGGGTTCGCTGGTACGGCATCAAATACGGCTATGAGAAAGGTACGGATATCGTTCAGGATGTGGCTGGCAACCGCCTGCAGAAACTCACAGAGGGCGCATCCATCCTCGGTTTGTTCGTCATCGGCGCCTTGGTCAACAAATGGACATCGGTCAATATCCCGGTCGTCATCTCGACGATAACGAACGCGAAGGGCGAAGTCGTCGTCACGACGGTCCAGAGCGTGCTCGATCAGCTGCTGCCGGGCCTCGTACCGCTGATCATGACGTTCGCCTGCATGTACTTCCTCAAGAGGAAGGTCAGCGCGATCACAATCATCTTTGCCCTGTTCGCTATCGGCATCATCTGCTATGGCCTCGGCATCATGAACGTGAAGTAAGAAGCAACGAATTGCAGATGGAGGAGCAACAGCGATGCGCGAATGCGTGTGAGCTGGACCTCCTTGGAAATAGCAAAACTCAATCCCTTTCTAACTGCCTGCCATGCAGTTAGTCGAGGAGCCCTCCCTTTAGGGCTCCTCTTTTTTACTATCAGGTGCGGCCCGCCTGGGGGAATTTCCTATTACGTACATATTTCCGGTCAAAAAAGCTTTACATTCCCGGCTGGGTCTCGTAAAATAAATAGTGGAATTGAAAATTTTGAAAAGAAAAGACGGGAGAGATGATCTGCTTATGATAACGAAAGCAATTGCCGTTATGACATCGGGCGGCGATAGCCCGGGCATGAATGCAGCCACTCGTGCTGTCGTGCGCACAGCGATATCTGAGGGCGTAAAGGTATACGGCATATATAACGGTTACGATGGCATGATCAAGGACGATATCCATGAGCTGACCAGCCGCTCGGTCTCTGATATCATACAGCGTGGCGGTACGTTCCTGGGCACGGCGCGCAGCATGGAGTTCAAGACGCCTGAGGGTCGTAAGCAGGGCTTTGATAATCTCGTGCGCCGCGGCGTCGAGGGACTCGTCATCATCGGCGGCGATGGCTCGCTGACAGGCGGCTCGCTGCTGTCGAAGGAGACGGGCATGCCGATCGTCGGACTGCCGGGCACCATCGATAATGATGTCTGGGGCACGGACTATACCATCGGCTGCGATACGGCAGCCAATACCTGCATCGATGCGATAAACAAGCTGCGCGATACGGCTTCGGCTCATCGCCGCATCATGATCGTCGAGGTCATGGGCCATACGTCGGGCTGGCTGGCCATGATGGCCGGTATCGCTGGCGGTGCTGAGTATGTACTCGTGCCGGAGGTGAAATACGACCTCGATGATATGTGCCATGAGCTCAAGGCTTCCTATGATGCCGGCAAGCGCTACAGCATCATCGTCGTGGCGGAGGGCGCTGGCTCGGGTGTTGGTCTCGGCAAGGTCGTCGAGGAGAAGACGGGCATCGATACGCGTGTGTCCGTGCTCGGCCATATTCAGCGCGGCGGCTCGCCGTCGGTCATCGACCGCATGAATGCTTCGCTGCTCGGTGAAAAGGCAGCGCTGGCCATCATATCCGGCGTTTCGAATGTCGTATTCGGCTTCGATGAGGGCAAAGTGGTGTCGATCAATCTGTTCGATGCGGTCAACAACCAGAAAACCCTGGATCCGGAGCTCGTGCGTCTCGCCCGCGTGCTCGCGTGATAAGCAACGTTTATATCAAAGGTCCTATGCCATTAAGAGGCATTATCAAGGGTCTCATCAGCAATGGCTGGTGAGACCTTTTTGATTTTTTTCGTGTGTATCGGTTCGTGTGAGGGAGAAATCGTGCTCGCGCGGGCTTGACGAAATCTGAAGGAATGGGTAGACTTATAATTTAGGAAAAAAGTCACTGTATTTCTAAGCGAGGGGTGAGGCAGTCGTGCAAAAAACAACATATGATCGGGCTGCCCGCTTCCTGCAGCTGAATTTCCTGCTGATGATGTTCCTGATGCTGATGGCAGGGCTGGGGACAGCGATGCCGACGGCTGAGGCGGCGCGCATCGTCGGCGACTGGCGCTACAGCACGTCGGTGCCGATGGGGACATTCGAGGAGGATGTGTCCCGGGCAGCTCAGGCCGGTATCGGCTCGGCGGATTGGACGAGGTATGATTTCCCGCACCAGCCGTCTCTGCCGCGGTCGGCTGGTCAGGTCTGGCTGACGACGCAGGTCACGAGCGAGAATCCGGATGATAATACGCTCCTGTTCGCGACGACGAATCAGTCGCTGCGCGTATGGCTCGGCGATATACTGCTTTATGAATATGGCGATGTCACGAGCGTGCGCGGCGTGCCGGGTGTGCGCTGGCATCTTGTGACGCTGCCGCCCTTCACGGGTACCCTGCCGCTGACTTTCGAGCTGCGTTCCGGCGTGGCCAACTATCATCTCGGCTATATGAGCGGCTTCTCGCTCGGTACGAAGTTCGATCAGGCCCGCAATATGGCCATCAATGATGCGCCCTATCTGCTGTCGCTGCCAGTCGCCATCCTCATTGTCATGGTGCTGCTGACGTACTATTTCAATCAGTCTGGTCAGCGGGGGTTGTATCGGGCCTTGATTATCCTGCTGCTGATGATGATCGCGCTGATGATCGCTCAGTCAAATGTAAAGAATCTGCTGCTCGATGAGCCGCTGTTGTGGTGGCATGTGACGACCGTCTGCTTCATCGGCCTGACGCTGCTGTGCAATGTGGTCCTGCAGGAGATCGTAGATGAGCGCTGGCGCAGGGGATTCCGCTATATCTATGGCTACTATACCGTGGTATGGGTAGTGGCCCTGCTGGCCGAGCTGGCTGGCTTCGATGGCATCGAGTATGGCAAGAATGTGACGTATATATCCATCATCACGGTGAACACGCCGGCTTTCTATTGGGTGCTCCGGTCGATCATGAACGGCAACCGTTATTGCCGCTATATTGTGCTGCCGACGATAGGCGTCGTAGGCACCCGTACCTTTGACGGCTTCGCTATCCATATGCATATGATTCCTGCCTGGACGTCTGAGATTCTGTCGCTGGGCTTTTATACGTTCGTCTTTTTCATTTTCTTCATCATCAAAGAGCAGATGCTGCGCGAGATGAACCTGGAGACGAAGATTCGGCAGCTGCAGAGCGATATCGCCGATACGGTACGGCGGTCGCTGACCGATGAGCTGACTGGCTGCCCGAACAAGGCTGCTTTCAATGACT
>CACXCN010000002.1 GCA_902766095.1 uncultured Selenomonas sp.
CCCGCGGAAAGTACTTTCGTTCAAGCGTAGCGCGTTTAAGTACTTTCAAGGGACCTATTAAATGGGAAAAATTTTATTTTAGCCAAATCACAATAGCGGAATGGAGGAACCATGCCTGTCGCGGTGCTATACGCTTAGGCTTGGCAAAATATTGTTTCGTTACAGCCCGTTCATAGATAGAAAGACTGCCGCAGGCACTAACGCTTGCGGCAGCCTCTCTATGTTATAGAAGCAGTATCTCTGCTATTATTACTTCACTTCGGCAGCACCGAGCGGGCAGCCCTCGTTGAAGTTGCGGGCGTTCTCCATGGTGACGGCAGCGATGGCCTGCAGGGCCTCGCGCGTGAAGAAGGCCTGATGGCTCGTGAGGATGAGCTGCGGGAACATGAGCAGACGGCCCGTGATGTCCTCGGTCGGTACATCGGCGCTGTGGTCGGTGTAGACGTTAGCGTCCTCGCCCTCATAGACATCGAGTGCGACGGCATGGAACTTGCCCTTCTTCATAGCGGCGATGAGCGCCTCAGTATCGATGAGTCCGCCGCGGGCAGCGTTGACGAGCATCGCATCATCTTTCATGAGCGAGATGGCTTTCTCGTCAATGAGATGGTAGGTGCCGCCCTCGCCCATGATGAGCGGAGCATGAATGGAGATGAGGTCAGCCTTGCGCAGGACTTCTTCCTTCGAGGCATAGGTCAGCAGGCCATCTTCCTCGAGCTTCTTGTTCGGGAAAGCATCCCAGCCGATGACCGTCATGCCGTAGCCTTTGCAGATGCGGGCCATGCACTGGCCGATGCGGCCGGTGCCGAGGATGCCGGCAACCTTGTTGTGGAGGTCGACGCCGAGCAGGCCGGTGAGGTCGAAATTGTTGTCCTTGACCTTGTTGTAGGCCTTGTGGAGACGGCGGTTGGCTGCCTGGATGGTCGCCATGGCATGCTCAGCCACCGCGTATGGGGAGTAGGCCGGTACGCGCAGCACGGTGATGCCGTACTCAGCAGCGGCTTTCTTATCGACATTGTTGAAGCCGGCGCAGCGCAGGAGGATCAGGCGGACGCCGCCGTCATGCAGCTGCTCGATGACATCGCGCGGAGCCTCGTCGTTGACGAAGATGCAGACCGCATCGTAGCCATTGGCGAGATGTGCAGTCTCCGAGGTCAGACGGCTGCTGAAGTACTTGATATCGACATTATAGGTGCCCTCGCCCTTGTCTTTGGCGAGCTCGCTGAAGTAAAGACGGTCATAATCCTTCGTGCCGAAGAAAGCTACCTTCAGAACCGGAACCTTCTTGTCCTTCGGACCCATGGCATCGAAAACTTCCTGGATTTTTTCGATAGCGGTATCTTCATCAGGTCCATCTACAGTGATGGTCAGTTTCGTGCCCTTCGTCGCATGGAGAGCCAGGATTTCCAGCACGTTGTTGCCCTGAGCGGTCTCATTAGCCGTCTCCAGGGTGACAGACGATTTCAGATTCGTGCAGGCCTGAGCGATAAGCGCAGCCGGGCGAGCATGGATTCCGAGCGAGCATTTTACTTCTACCTGAATTTGTTTCATTTTGCTTAATCCTCCTAAATAGCAGCGATCTGCCCTTTTCAAAATATCCCTAAAAGAATTATAAGCCGAGTGCTAGAGTAAATCAATGCTATAATGGATATTTTTGGTGGTATTTTGATGATATTGGCGGGAATCAGAAGCATATTTGACCGTAGCGGGCTGGCGTGGTAAAGTAGAAGGCAGACGCGTTTGCAGAACGCTCTTTTTCTGGGACCTACAGGTAACTCTTTGTATTAAGGAAGTAAGCATCCATGAAAGGCAGATTTTTCTCGAGATGGGCTGGTCGTGCAGCCGGATTGGCATTAGCCCTTTCTATAGGTTTTATGCCGGCTGCCTGGGCGGCCGAGGTGAATGATGTACGCGTGCATAGCGGCGAGACGCATGACCGCGTCGTGCTGGATCTCTCGGAGCTCAGTCCCTATCGCCTGACTACGGCGTCTGATGGCCGCGTCGTGACACTCGACCTGACGGATAGTGCGGCTGCCAAGAATTTTAAGAAACTATCTATACATTCGCAGCGCATTGTCAGCGTGAAATACAGCGAGAGCAAAGGCCATTTCCTCGTCACATTCCAGCTGGCGGACGGATTCCGGGCCAAAGCCGGGCGGGCCGCTAAGCCGGCGCGCGTATTCGTGGATATCGTGCCGGTGCAGTCGGCGTCGTCGAAGAAGACGGACAGACCAGCTGCGACGCAGCCAGCGGCTAAAGCAGAGGCTGGGGCCGAGGGCCTATCGCAGCAGGATTTCGATGGCCTGTATACCGAGATCGCGGCGCCGGGCATCGCGAAGAAGACGTATGTATATTGGAACAATGCCGGCAAGGTGACGGCCTATTTCGTCGAGGCTGATGCCAGCAAATATACGATCATGCCCGAACTGGCCCGGGGCCAGGTGCCCGGACGGCAGAGCGTCTCCGGCATCTCTGACCGCACGCAGGCCGTAGCAGCCATAAATGCGAATTATTTTGCACCTGATGGCGATATCATCGGTCTATTGAAGATCAACGGTCTCGTGTGTGGGACAACATACTACGACCGCTCGGCCGTGGGCATCATGCCGGATGGCAGCCTTGTCTGGGGGCGTGGGACATATACGGGCAGTGTGACGCTTGGCAAGGTGACGCAGCCGGTCGGCGGCGTCGACTGCGAGCGCGGTGCGGATGAACTCGTCATCTACAATAAATGGTACGGCAAGACGACTGGCACGAATGAGTATGGTCGTGAATATGTCGTGCGCAATGGCCGGGTGACGGACATACGGACGAATGACTCGCCGATTCCGACGGGCGATGGTGACTGCGTGATTTCCGTTCATGGTAAGGTAGCGGAAGCTTTTGCCGGAGTACAGGTCGGTGACAAGGCCAGCATCACGCAGGAGCTGGGGCATCCCTGGGATGAGGCGCGTGATATCATAGGCGCCGGCCCGCGCCTCGTCGAGAATGACAAGGTCAATGTGACAGTCGCTGAGGAACAGTTCCCCGGCGATATCCGCTATGGCCGGGCACCGCGCAGCGCCTTCGCAGTGCTCGATAATGGCAACTATCTGTTCGGCGTCGTCGATGGCCGTCAGTCGCACAGCGTCGGTCTGACGCTCACCGAGTGGGCCGAACTGCTGCGCAAGTTCGGAGCGCGCGATGCCATCAATTTCGATGGCGGCGGCTCGAGCGAGCTCGTGCTCGGGGGCAAGGTGCTGAACTCGCCGTCGGACGGACACGAGCGGCCGGTCGGTTCTGCCCTGGTATTGCTGCAGCGCTGAAGACGACGCCGTTGGAGTTATATGCATACTTTTTGCCGGATGGCAGGTTTTTGCAGACTGTGTGTGGTATAATACTAAACATGGAATATTTTGGTCAGCTTGTCAGGCATACAGCCTGATTATGAGGTGAATCCTTTGCGTAAATATTTGAAGAAAATCGTCGCTATAGGGATGGCGGTGTCTCTGCTCGGTTCGTACGGGGGCACAGCAGCGGCGATGGAGCCGATCATGTCCTATAGCGAGGTCGAGCCGGGAGCTCAGGGGACTGCCCATACCGTGGTCGATGCCTCGGGTGAGATCAAGCAGTTCGATGTCGAGATCATCGGCAATGTCGATAATGACAAGGGCTCAGACCGCATGATCATGGCCAAGGCCTCGGGGCCGGTCGTGCGTGCGGCTGGTGGCGTGCTGCAAGGCATGAGCGGCAGTCCGGTATACATCGATGGCAAGCTCATAGGAGCCCTGTCAGCCGGTATCAAGGATATGACGCCGTATACGTTCTTCATCACTCCGATCGAGGATATGCTGCCCCTGTGGCAGATGCCGGACCGCAAGAACAAGACGCGCATCCGCAGCTTTGACTATAAGAAATATCTGGCCGACCGCAAGAAAGCGGAGGAAGAGGCTAAGAAGAAAGCAGCGGCTGAGGCTCAGAAAACGGCCGATACGGCTGGTCAGGCGTCAGCCATCGATGCCGCTACGGCCAGCAAGATTGATGACGAGCTGGCTAAGATAAAGGCGAAATATAAGCAGGAAGATCAGAAAGACAAGGCAGAAAGCGCAGCGGAGTCAAAGGGGGATAAGGCCCAGTCCGACCAGACGTCTCCAGACAAGAAGACGGAAGCGAAGCCGGCTGAGAATGCTGGACCGGCAGAACCGGCGGCAGATGCGGCCAAGGCCAAGGCTGAGCCGAAGGCTAAGCTTTTCCTGTCGGGCTTCAACAGCGCGGGTCTCGCTTTCATGAAGAAGACGATGGATCCGAATGGCAAGTATGAGTTCCTGCCGATGGGCGGCGTCGCGAGCGGAGATGGCTCCGATACGGACTATGATGCCTCGCTGCTGCCGGGAGCTGCGGTCGGAGTAGCTGCCTGCTACGGGGATTTCTCAGTAGGAGCGACAGGGACGGTAACGGCCGTCGATGGCAAGCGCATCCTTGCGTTCGGTCATCCGTTCCTGCACCGCGGTAATGTGAACTATTTCATGACCGATGCGAAGATCATCGGCACAATCAGCGGCCAGAGTCTCGGTATGAAGGTCGCAACGATCGGCCATATCATCGGACGCATCTCGCAGGACCGTGAGACCGGCATCGCTGGCACGCTCGGTGATTTCCCGTCAGTCGTACCGATCAAAGTGCACATCAAGGATAATTCGCTCGGCCGGGATGAGAATTTCGGCGCGCGCATTGCCTATGACGAGGACTTCCTGTCCCAGCTGTCCGGCGGTATCGCCTATGCAGCGATGAGCCGCACGGCCGACGATCTCAGTGCCAGCACGGCGAACTTGCAGTTCACGATCCGCACGAATGCCGTAAAGGATGGCAAATTCGTGCGCAGCAATATGTTCTACAATACCGCTGATGTCGGTCAGATCGCTGTCAGCGAGCTGATGCAGGCCATGAATATCATATGCTCCAATACGGACAAGGAATCGGATATCATCGATGTGCAGGTGGATGTAACGCTCAATTCCGGACGTAAGACAGCTACGCTCCTGTCGGCCATACCAGATAAATCCAGCGTCAAACCGGGCGATACCGTCAATTTCAAGACGACGATCAAGCCGTATCGCGCCGATAAGCAGACGCTCATGATACCGTTCACAGTGCCGAAGAATCAGCCGGCCGGCAAACTGGCCCTCGATGTGCGTGGCGGCAGCCTCGTGCCGATCACGGCGATGCAGCTGCTCCAGCAGACGGGAGTAGCCGTCGCAGCGGATGACACGAAGCAGCTGACGACGGAGGAGCAGCTCGACAAGCTCAAGAACTCCGGCCGCAGCAATGATATCGTCATAGCTCCGACGCCGGTCGTTCTGACCGAGCAGCAGCAGGCGAAACTGGCCCGCGAGGCTGCCAAGGCAGCGCGCAAGCAGGCGAAGCAGCCACGCAAGGTCAATCTCCTTGGCGTGAACAAAGAAAAGAAGTCGGGCGAGACGAAATTCGAGACGAAATACATCATAGATAATGTCATACACACGTCGCTGCAGATCGTAGAGAAATAAGGAAGGCTTGACTTCTTGGAATTTCATAGTAGACTAGTGAATGATGTCCGTTAGAATACGGATGGTTTGCAGGTACCGTCAGGAGGAATACGAACCTACATGGAAAAGTTGATCATAAATGGTGGACGCCGCTTGGAGGGGCATGTGAAGATAAGCGGGGCCAAGAACGCCGTGCTGCCGATCATAGCGGCTACATTGCTCGGTCAGGATGCTCCGAGTCTGCTCGATGAGGTGCCCGCACTCGAGGATGTCCATACCATAACCGAGGTGCTCAAGAAACTCGGCGTCCAGGCTGAGTTTGATGCTGTGCGCCATCAGATGAAGGTAGACAGCTCGGTCATAGGCAGCTGCGAGGCTCCGTATGACCTGGTGCGCAAGATGCGTGCCTCGTTCCTGATCATGGGGCCGTTGCTCGCCCGTTGCGGACAGGCCAAGATATCGCTGCCGGGCGGCTGTGCCATCGGGACGCGTCCGATCGATCTGCACTTGAAGGGCTTCGAGGCTCTCGGCGCCCAGATAAAGATCGGTCATGGCTTCATAGAAGCTACAGCGCCTGACGGGCTGGTAGGCACGAAGATATATCTCGATTTCCCGAGCGTCGGAGCGACCGAGAACATCATCATGGCGGCCTCGATGGCCAAAGGTCAGACGATACTTGAGAATCCGGCTCAGGAGCCGGAAATCGTCGATCTGGCGAACTACCTCAATGTCATGGGCGCCGATATCCGTGGAGCGGGCACGAACGTCATCAAGATCAACGGCGTGCCGAAGCTGCAGGGGCGTGGCTATACTATCATCCCGGATCGTATCGAGGCTGGCACCTACATGGTAGCCGCCGCCATGACGCGCGGTGATGTGTACATCGAGAATGCCATCACGGAGCATCTGAAGCCGGTCATCGCCAAGCTCAAAGAGGCTGGCGTGAAGATCGAGGAAGACGTGGATGGCGTGCGCGTCACCTGCGACCGCCGCACGAAGGCTGTCGATATAAAGACCATGCCGTATCCGGGCTTCCCGACCGATATGCAGGCCCAGTTCATGGCGATGCTGGCCATATCCGAGGGAACGAGCCTCGTGACGGAGACGGTGTTCGAAAACCGCTTCATGCATGTCGATGAGCTGAAGCGCATGGGCGCCAATATAAAGATCGATGGGCGGACATCAGTAGTCGAAGGGGTCGACTCGCTGATGGGCTGCCAGGTGAAGGCGACCGATCTCAGAGCTGGTGCCGCTATGGTACTGGCAGGCCTCGTCGCTGAGGGCGAGACACAGGTCGGCTATATCCATCATATCGACCGCGGCTATGACAATCTCGTCGCCAAGCTGGTGGGACTTGGCGCGGATATACGTCGTGTGAACCAGTAAATTCAGCAGTTATGGGAAATAGTGTTGGGCATATGCTCAGCACTATTTTTGTCATACAGCCTTTGTGATAAAAATAACTATAGCTCTTACTTATCTATCATTTTTTGCATTTGTTTTTATATTTTGGGAGGAACCGATGAATAACTACGATGAGCCGCTCGATCTGCGGCATATACGACTGAAGAACCGCATCATACGCTCAGCCGTACACTCGTTCCTGGCAGGGCAGGACGGGTATATGACGGAGGATGAATATCAGATGTACGAGACGCTGGCTCAGGGCGGCGTCGGCACCATCATCACGGGCCATTGCTGCGTCGATCCGCTCGGACGCGCCAATGAGGAACAGGTCAATATATATGGTGACCAGTACATCGACCAGTTCCGGCGGGCCGTAAAGATCGCGCATGAGCAGGATGTGCGCTTCATCCCGCAGATCAGTCATGCCGGCCCGCGCGCCATAGGCGTCGATGACTTGGCCGATGCCAGCGCACGGCCGCTGAAAAAGGGACGCCATGCCCGCGAGCTGACGGTCGACGAGATCCATCATATCGAGGAATGCTTCATCGACGCGGCTGTGCGGCTGCAGGCGGCTGGAGTCGATGGCGTGCAGCTGCATGCCGCGCATTCGTATCTATTGTCGCGCTTCATCGACCCGACGTTCAACCAGCGCACGGATGAGTATGGCGGCAGCGTCATGAATCGCTTCCGCATGACCGAGGAAATCATCCGGGGGATCAAGGCGCGCTGCGGGGAGGATTTCCCGGTGCTCATAAAGATCAATATCGACACGAAGCATGAGGACCACGCAGGCTACCGGGCTGGCATGCGCGAGATCATGAAGCGCTGCCGGGAACTGGGCGTCGAGCTCGTCGAGCTCTCAGGCGTCGATTTCATCAATCAGCCGAAAAAGGCTACGCTCTACTATCTCGATGAAGCCGCTGCCCTGAAGGCCGATGTGCCGGGGCAGCCCATGAGTCTCGTCGGTGGCGTGCGCTCCAAGGCGGACATGCGCCAGGTCATAGAGGCAGGGCTCGACGCCGTGTCGCTGGGCCGTGCGCTCATAGCGGAGCCGGACTTCCTGCTGCGCGGCGAGGAGCCATCGATCTGCGTGTCCTGCAGCCGCTGCTTCGTCCTGCCGCATATGCATCCCGGCATGCGTTGCGTTTGGCAATGGAAGAAAGAGCGGGCGCGTATGCGGGCGGCCAAGGCCTGAGTACGTGTTGCTCCATTGTCAGTAGACGAAGCACAGGCAATTGCCAGCGGTGTGCGCGTACAATGGACACAGCGTCAACATGTAGCATTTTTCTTTGTAAACCCTAGGATATTTTTTCAAATATCCTGTTGACAGTGTATACACAAAGTGGTAATATACATTTCACAAGCACATAATGTCCCACTTGAGTGGAGCGACAATGGTGTCGTAGTAATGTATATTATGTACAGATTACCAACCTGTCCGCGATACTTCAAACGCGGACAGGTTTCATTTTTTTCGCAGCCGGTATTCTGTATTCATCAATCGGGCTGCTGATGGAAAGAGGTTTTCAAGATGAATGGTTTGACTATCGTAGGACTTGCCATCGTCGTCTTGGGCACAGCCTATCTCGGCTACGGTCGTTGGCTCGTGCGCAAATGGGGCATAGACCCCAAGGCCAAGACGCCGGCAGTCAAATACGAGGATGGTCAGGATTTCGCTCCTGCTTCTCGTTTCACCGTCTTTGCACATCAGTTCTCGTCCATTACGGGGGCGGGACCGGTGACCGGCCCGATTATTGCCGCGATGTTCGGCTGGGCGCCAGCGTTGCTCTGGCTGCTGATCGGCGGCGTGTTCTTCGGTGCTGTACAGGATTTCACCGCACTTTACGCCTCGGTGAAGAACGAGGGCAAATCGATGGGCATGCTCATCGAGCAGTACGTCGGCAAGATGGGCCGTCGCCTGTTCCTGTTGTTCTGCTGGCTGTTCACGCTGCTCGTCATGGCTGCCTTTGCTGATATCATTGCGAAGACGTTCAACGGCTTTGCACAGGATGGCTCGCTGAATGTACCGGGCGCTCAAGCCGCTTCGGTATCGATGCTCTACATCATCGTAGCTATGGGATTTGGCTGGTTCATCCGCCGTTTCAATCCTTCAGGAATCGTGAAGTTCCTTGTAGCAGTTGTTCTCGTCGTCGCTATGTTCTACGTCGGCATGGCTTTCCCGCTTTATTTCGACGTCACGACCTGGCGTTATGTGACATTCGCCTACTGCTTCATCGCTTCGGTGCTGCCTATGTGGCTGCTCATGGAGCCGCGTGATTACCTCAGCGTGTTCCTGCTTCTCGGCATGGTAGCCAGCGGCGTTATCGGTGTCATCATCGCTAATCCTTCTATCAATATGCCGGCATTCGTCGGCTTCGAGGTCAACGGCCAGTCGCTGTTCCCGATCCTGTTCATCACGATCGCCTGCGGCGCTGTATCCGGTTTCCACAGCCTCGTTTCCTCGGGCACGTCCTCGAAAGCTGTCAGCAATGAGCGCGATATGCTTCCGGTCGGCTATGGTGCCATGCTCGTTGAGTCGCTGCTCGGCGTCGTGGCTCTCGTCATCGCCTGCGCGGCGGCCTCGAACGGCGTACTGCCGAAGGGCACGCCATTCCAGATTTTCGCTGGCGCGATCAGCGGATTCTTCCAGATGTTCGGCCTGCCGGCCGGTGTCTCGGCCTGCGTCATCACGATGTGCGTTTCGGCTCTCGCCATGACGACGATTGACTCAGTGGCTCGTATCGGCCGCATGTCGTTCCAGGAACTGTTCTCTCCGAGTGAAGGGGATAAGCCGAATACCATCGAGACCATCGCTATGAACAAGTATTTCTCGACGGTCATAACGCTCGCACTCGCCTATGCGCTCTGCCTCGCCGGCTACATGAGCATATGGCCGCTGTTCGGCGCTGCCAACCAGTTGCTGGCCTCGCTCGTGCTCATAGCACTGGCGGTGTTCCTCAAGACGACGGGTCGCGAGGGCTGGATGCTCTACATACCGATGACGTTCATGTTCATCGTGACGATGAGTGCGCTGGTTCTTTCCGTCTATGGTATATTCACGAAGCTCTCCGCCGGCACGTTCGTGCTCGGTGTCGATGGCCTGCAGCTCGTGCTGGCCCTCGCTCTGATGACGCTGGCAGTGCTCGTCGTGAAGCATTGCGGTTCCGAGCTGTTCGGCAAGGATAGCAAGGCACCAGAGATGGCTGATTGATAAGATAACCTCCCAAAACAGATAAATATCCCGCATAAAGTGAGACTTATTCGGAGGGAGTTTTACTCCCTCCGAATCTAGTCGAACTTACCCAGGGCTTTAGGGGCGTTTATCTCCCGCCTGAAGAGGCGGGGGCTTAGCGCCCCTTAGCATCGGATAAAAGGCGGGGCCACGATCAGAATCGACGTGGCCCCGCTTTTTTTTGGCATTTCGCGTTTGTCTGCAGGTATTGCCCGAAAATATCTACGGTGTCTTTACTTATCTTCGCTGTTTCATTCAATGATGTAGGTACTTCCGATACAAGGTCAGGCTCAGCAGCAGGAGCAGTCCGCCGGCGATGATGAATATATAGTGCATGCCGAGATAGGTGGCGATGATGCCGCCGAGCAGCGGCCCCAGGAAGGAGCCGGCCTGCTGGACGGAGAAAAGCAGGCCGAAAATGCGTCCTTTGTAGTCGGAGGGCGTGTTCGCTGCGAGGTTGGAGTTCAGGGCCGGGAAAATGCCGGCGAAGAACAGGCCTCCGGCAAACTGGAGGGCGGCGAACAGATACAGGTTGTGCGGCAGACTCTGCACGATCAGGCAGAGTCCGGCTCCTATGGCGCCCCAGCAGAGGGTGCGCATGAAGCCGCGGCGCTGGCCCAGCGTCCCCCAGAACGGAGCCGCTATAGCTCCGGCAAGACCGCCGAGCGAGAATACGATGCCGCAGACGAGTGGCAGGTTGTCTACCTGGCCGACGAGTGACGTGATGTACGTAGGCAGTACCGGCTGCAGGATGAGTATGACCATGGAGACCAGCATGCCCGAGAGCAGCATGTCGCGCAGGATCGGCATGCGCCAGGGCGAGAACTTCGGGCGACCGGCATCGGGATCCTCACCGCGAGCCATGGCAGCTGCTTTACGCTCACGCTCCGGATCGGGCGGTTCCTTTATGATGAAGGTGAAGACGAGGAAGTTCAGCGTGAGCCCCGCTGCCCCGAGGAAGAACGACTCGCGCATACCGACGAGCGTCGCCAGCACGCCGCCGAGCAGCGGTCCCATGATGCCGCCGCAGATGTTGATGCTCTGCAGGATGCCGAGGCAGTAGCCGACTTTGGCCTGCGGGGCGTACAGCGTCATGATGGCAAGATCCATGGGCCAGAGCCCGGAGGCGAAGCCATGGAACAGGCGCACGGCGATGAGCTGCTCCGGCGTCTGGACGAGTCCGCAGAGGCCGTAGCTGATGGCCAGCATCGCGCTGCTGCGCATAGCCATGAGCCGGCGGCCGTGCTTGTCTGCGAGCTTGCCCCAGAGCGGCGCGACAAAGGCCGATACGACGAAGGCTGCTGAGAAGGCTGCACCCGACCATATATTGACTGCCTCAGCGCTGACGCCGAGCTCACTCGTGAGATACATGGGCAGGAACGGCACCAGCATGGTGTAGCTGGCACACATGAAAAAAACGTTGACGGACAGGACCGCCAACACCACTTTCCAATTCAAAACAATCACTTCCTAAGTATGCTATTTTAGCATAAAACGTATGGCAGTGTAAATTTATTTCACTGGCTGCTGGACCGGTGCCGGAAGGGGCCGGGCATGCCGGAATGGTGTCCGGGGGGAATTTGACAGCTATGTATTATGATGCTAAAATAAAAGAATAATTGTGTTTGTAGCTCAGTTGGATAGAGCATTCGCCTCCTAAGCGAAGGGTCGTGGGTTCGACTCCCACCAAGCACACCATAGCAAATAAGGGCTGTCGCATGAGCGGCAGCCTATTTTTGAACCTATCAGGAGCACCCGCCGAAGGACGGCTTCGCGTCATTCATTGCTGTATGGCATGGTTGTCAGGTTTCCTTTCTTCAATTCAGTATCTCAAAAGCTCTTATCTTCCACTGACAACTAGTGGAAGAAAAACGGCAGTTGTGCGAAAAGTGTGCTATAATGTACACTTAATCAAGCTAATTCACGCCAACGGGGGGTATCACCATGACAGAAAATCCCAATACGATACCAGTAAAACAGGAGATGGCCATGCGCGGGCAGATCATCGTGCGCACGAGCCTCGTCGGCATCGTCGTCAACCTCCTGCTCGCGGCCTTCAAGGCGGCCGTCGGACTGACGGCGAACTCCATCGCCGTGCTGCTCGATGCCGTCAACAACCTGTCCGACGCGCTGTCGTCCGTCATCACGGTCGTCGGTGCCAAGCTCGCGGGCCGCAAGCCGGACAAAGAGCATCCATTCGGCCATGGCCGCATCGAGTACCTCAGCGCCATGATCATAGCAGCCATCGTCTTCTACGCAGGTCTGACCTCGCTCTGGGAGTCGGGCAAGAAGATCATCGAGCCTGAGGCCGCCGACTACAGCATGCTGTCGCTCGTAATCATCGCCGTGGCCGTCGTCGTCAAGATCATGCTCGGCCGCTATTTCAAGCAGCAGGGCAAGGCCGCCGAATCCGGCGCGCTCGAAGCGTCGGGTGCCGACGCCCTGTTTGACGCCATCCTGTCGTTCTCCGTCCTCGTGTCAGCGCTCATCTACCTCGGCACGGGCGTCTCGCTCGAGGCCTATGTCGGCATCATCATCGCGGGCTTCATCATCAAGTCCGGCATCGACATGATGCGCGAGACACTCAACGACATCTTAGGTGAGCGGCCAGACCCCGCCCTCGTGCGCAAGATCAAGGGCATGCTCGCCAGCGAGCCCGAGATCCGCGGTGCCTACGACCTCATGATGAACAACTACGGCCCCGGCCGCAACTACGCATCCGTCCACATCGAGCTCCCCGACACCATGACCGTCGAAGAAGCCGACCGCCTGACCCGCCGCATCCACGACAAAGTCTTCGAGGCCACCGGCGTGCGCCTCATGGGCGTCAGCGTCTACTCCTACAACGCCAAAGACCCCGGGGCCATCCCCATCCGCAAGGCCGTCTACAAGATCGTCATGGCCCATCCCTACGCCCTGCAGGTCCACGGTTTCTACGTCGACCGCACGGAGAAAGAGATGCGCTTTGACGTCGTTGTGCGCTTCGGCAACGACCTCCAGGCCATCCTCCAAGAACTCCACCAAGAAGTCCAGGCCGCCTATCCCGACTACCACATCCTCATCGACCCCGACATGGACATCTCCGCCATCGGCCAAGGCCGCCACGCATGATGAAATGATATCGGTAATAGCAAAAAGGAATGGCGCCGCCATTCCTTTTTGGTCTGCCTGAAGACTGCCGTCCCCACGATGTCTGCTGAGTCCTTCTTCAAACCTGCCCCTGCGCCATCAGGAACTTCCTAGCCCACGCCTCATCGACCACCGGTTCCGCCTTCCGGATGTTCCCAAGCTTCTTCGCGTACTCCGCATGGATCTGGTTGTAGATCTTGCGCGGGAAGTCCGCAAGCCCGAGCGTTTCCTTGCCGCGCACGAGCTGGACGCGGTGATGACCTTTCGAGTCCGTGTAGAAGTACGCGTGCTCGCCGCCCTGCGCCTTGCCTGCCGCTGCATACTGGTAGCAGACCATGAACTTGTAGATCTCGACGAGGCGGTCGTCGAGCCTCGCATCGAAGATGAAGAGCTTCTCGCGGAAGGCCAGGCGGTCATCGACCGCGCGCAGCACGTAGGGCCGCGTCGTCTTCTCCATCTCCGCCGCCCAGTCCTTGAGCGCGACACCCTTGCCGCGCAGCATCTCGAGCGCCTTGGCGCCGTCCTCGAGCTTGCCGTAGTTGATCATGTAGTGGTCTTCCGGCTGATGGTAGAGGAACGGGTAGTCCACCGTCGTCTTTGCGCCGCAGGCCGGACAGGCAAACTGGAACAGCGAGCCGTCGCGCACCTTTTCTTTGAGAGCCGGGCTCTCCTTCGTGTTGATGCTCTTGTAGACCGTGAACTCGCCCTGCGCATGGCAGCTCGGGCAGGTGACATGGACCGTCCTCGTGGTTGTCATAGGTATCGTCCTTTCCGTTTGCTTCGATTTTCTCTGAAATTCATGATACCACATCCATTGGTGAATAAAAAGTCAGTAGGCAAGTGGAAAAAAAACTCGTATAATACTTTGGACACCAAAGTGGCGAAAACTACTTCCTTGTGGATCTGCCGTCTCAGAGTGTGCCGCAGCTCTTGCGGGCTCTTGTTCTGGTAGGCACCCCTATGTGTTAGAATAGTTGTCAATGGACTGGAAATCAATCCTTCAGCTTCAGCCCGTCGTGGAAGGCCTTGCCGACGACTGGGCCGATGAGGCGGTATGTCTTGGAGGCGATATCGAAGATGATCGGCTGGAGCTTGTCATAGTCGACTTCGCCATTGGTCAGGACGGACTCATCCGCCTGCTCGGCGACAATCTTGCCGATGAGGATGCCTGTTTCATCATCGTAGCTTTTCATCTCGCACTCGAGGGTTACAGGGAATTCCTCGATAATCGGTGCATTGACGTGGGCACTCTTATGCGTATGGCAGCCGGATTTCTCAATCTTGTTGACTTTTTTGCCCGTTTCGATGCCGAAGTAATCCGCAATCTCGACGGTATCCTTCGTTGCGAATGCTACGGTGAAGGCTTTCGTCTTCTTAACATTCTCAGTCGTCTTGTGCGGCGCGAGGAACAGCGTAATCTCGCCATAGTCGGACTGCGCGCCCCAGGCGGCATTCATGGCATTCGGCACACCGTTCTCATCATAGGTGCCGATGATGAAGACGCCCTCTGGCGCAATGCACGCTTTCTGTCCCGAAAATTCCTTGCTCATCATGGATCATCCTTTCTGTATTCCTGCCAGGGTATGGCCCGGTTAATTATGCAAAAACGCCATCTGCGGCAACCAAAACCGCGGAGGGCGTTTTCTTGTTCGTAGTACGATGACTACTGATTTCTAGCTGTATTATACCACTAGACATATGACCCGGCAAGCTCTCAGCTATTGCCGGTTGCCGATAGCGATGCCGCTGAAAATCAGGGCGATGCCGAACCACGCTGGTGGTGAAACCGTCTCGCCCAGCACGAAGCAGGCGGATAGCATGGCGATGATGAGTTCTGAGGACGTGAGGATGCCGGCCAGGCCGACACCGGTATGAGGAATGCCGATGGCGAACAGGAGCGGTGGCAATGTGACGCCGAGCAGACCGAGCGGCAAGCCGTAGGGCAATACGGCAAGAAAGGCCGTGGCACTCGTGAGGAATAGCGGCGGCAGGGCGGTGAAGACGATGAGTCCGCCGCCACAGGCCATGATTGTTGCTTTGAACACTGGCGGTACATCCGGGGCGACGGTGCCGCTCACGAGCAGCAGGATGGCATAGCTTAGGGCGGAAAGCAGGCCGAGCACAACGCCTCGAGCGTCGGCCGCAATCGGCTCTCCCGTCAGCACACCGCTGGCGAGGAGCGAGCCTGGCAATAGCAACAGCAAGGCGATGATTTTCTGTCGCGATGGCCACTTGCGGCGCAGCAGCATCTCGAAAAGTAGCGCGATGATGATATATTGAAAAAGCAATACGACAGCGAGCGAAGCGGAGGTTGTCTCCAGGGCATGGTAGTAAAAAAGCGTCGTAGCGCCCGTAGGCAGGCCAGCAGCGAGCAGTATCAGCACCTGCCGAACCGTGAGGTGTCGGGGACGTGCGCGCCATGCCGGCAGGAGCAATAGCGCGATACCGAAGAAAAACTGTCCGCTCGACACACCGCTCCGGTCGATGCCTGCAGCATAGGCGAGCTTGACGATGGTCGAAAGGATGCCGTAGCAGGCTCCGCCGAGAAATACGAGCAGTGGGTAACGATATTTTGACAAAGAATTCGCCTCCGGACGGATGATTGCTTTCTGTACGCAAAAACGCCACACAACACGAATATCGTGCTGTGTGGCGAAACGGTCCTCGAGAGGCGGACAGAAAAATCCACATCCAAATGATGGTTTTCTGAAAAATCTACTGCTATAGTAACAAGATATCCAGGCCTTTGTCAAGCGCAGGTCGTGCTCTTGCAGTTTTTTAGAATATGCCGAGGAATTTCCAGTACGTTGCGGCGAAGACGAGGAGGAGTACGTAGCCGATGATGGTCAGCGGCAGACCTACCTTTATGCAGTCTTTCGCTGAGAACGTATCAGTTGCAAAGGCCAGTATGCCCTGCGGGGAATTGACCGGCAGGATGAAGCCGAAGCTGACGACGAACTGAAGGACCATCGTGATGGCCACGATGTTGACGACCGAGCCGCCGAGCCCCTGCAGGACAGCTATCATGATCGGGATCATCGAGGAGGCCACTGCCGTGGCGCTGGCAAAGCCGATGTGGATGACGATCAGGAACAGGGCGAGTATCGCGAAGACGGAGAACAGGCTCATGCTCGTGAGTCCGAATGCGCTTGAGAGGTGGGTGGCCAGCCAGGCTGCGGCCTTGGTCGTGAGCAGGGCTGTGCCCATGCTGATGCCGACGCCGAACAGGATCAGCGTGCCCCAGGAGACGCGGGACTGAGCTTCTTTCCAGGTCATGACGCCGATCTTCGGCATGAACAGCAGCGTGATGGCCAATATGGTCGAGGTCGTCGTGTCGAGCGGATGGAGCGTTTTCTCAGTTACCCAGAGGAACAGCAGGCCGACGGAGACGATGAGCAGGCGTTTTTCGGATGGCTTCATGGGGCCCAGCTCCTGCTGCTCTTTGCGGACGGACTCCTCGCCGCCTTCGATTTCCTTCATTTCAGGCGGCAGGATCTTGATGCAGAGGAAATACAGAACCACGGACATGATGGCAGCATACGGAGCAGCGGTGATGAACCACTGAGCCCACGATATCGTGGCGCCGAGCTGCTTCTCGATGAAGCCGAGTGCGACCATGTTCTGTGCGGCCGCTGTCTTGATACCGATGTTCCAGATACTCGCGGCCTCGACGGTCGCTACCATGAGCAGGGCGGCGAGGCGGCTGCCGGGCTTCAGGTGGAAGGCCGCGATGATACCGAGGATGATCGGCACGATGCAGCCCACGCGGGCGGTCGTGCTCGGGACGAAGAAGGCTAGTATGAATCCGACGAATATCATGCCGGCCAGGACGCGGTTCGTCTTGGCACCGACTTTCGAGAGGATGAACAGGGCGATGCGCCGGTCAAGGCCGGTGTGCATCATGGCCGCAGCCAGGAACAGCGCCGCACCGACGAGGATGGTGCCGCTCGAGCTCAGGCCGGTGAAGGCCATTTTGAGGGCGCCGCCGGTGCCCAGCATCTTGGTCGGTACTTGCGGATTCGGTGCGAATCCGAGGCACAGTATCATGAGTGAGGCGATGAGCGTTGCGCTGACCGGATAGGTGACAGCTTCAGTAATCCAGATGATGACGGCGAAAATAAGTATACCCAGCATCCGATGCCCTGCCGTTGTCAGATCCAGAGGTGTCGGAATCATGAAGATGATGATCAGTGCAGCGAATGCGATGAGGAGTCCATATTTTTTGGCAAAGGACTCTTTTTGCGGCTTGGTGTCCATGGTTATACCTCCTTCGTAATATAAAATATGTTTCTTTTATTATACCACGTTTTTTAATTGTGAGAATATTGTGTAGCGTGTTTTGGAGGCGTACTAAAGTATGATTTTTGGATATCAGTATTTACAAGCCAGACCAAACAGCCTCCTGCCGGTCGTCATTCCGGCAGGAGGCTGTTTGAAATAATGTGGAGTTCAATCTTCGATGCCGCGGCGGGCGGCAACGCCGTGGGCGTAGTAGTGCTTTACTTCGTGCATATCGGTCACGAGGTCGGCGATATCTATGAGCCAGTCAGGGGCTCCGCGGCCGGTCATGATGATCTCGAGGTCCGGATTGCCGATGGCAGGCGCCAGGCAGGGACGGACCTCTGACTCAGAGATGAGGCCGAAATGCAGCGCGACATTCAGCTCGTCAAGTATGACCAGCTCGTAGCGTCCGCTCGCGATGGCCGTATGGGCCTCTGCCAGCCCGCGAGCGATGAGAGCGACATAGTCCGCGGGCGGCTGTCCGGGCGGGAATACGACGATGTCGTCACCGAGCTCGCGCCGGCTGCGTTCGTCGAGCGTGCCCTCGGGCACAATGAAGAACGGCTTGCCGCTCGTGTGGAGCTCGAGCCCCGGCAGGTGCATGAGCACCCCTTGTTCGCTGTAGGCGAGGCTCTTCATGAACTGCATGATGTAGACGTGATGTCCGGCACCGAGGGCCCGCAGCGCCAGTCCGAGGGCGGCTGTCGTCTTGCCCTTGCCGGAGCCTGTGTATATTTCCAGCATGATATCAGTTGTCGTAGCGGGTATCGATGACGCGCTTCGTCTTCTTCGTGGAGCGGGGCAGAACGCCGATCTCGACGACCTTCACGAGCGGCGTGAAGCCGATGCGGCTCTTGACGCGCTCGGCGATGCGGTGAGCGAGGTCGAGGAAGTCTACGCTGCCGTTCGTCTCGACGTAGAGGCGCATGGTGTCCTTGCCATCAAGATGGGAGATATGGATCTGGTATTCGCTCGATACCTCGGGGAAGTCATGGAGAATCTCCTCAATCTGGCTCGGGAAGAGGTTGACGCCTTTTATCTTCACCATGTCATCCGTGCGGCCCTGTATCGTGTCGATGCGCGGGAAATGACTGCCGCAGGGGCAGTCGCCGGGGATGATGCGCGAGAGGTCATGCGTGCGGAAGCGGATGAGCGGTGCGCCCTCTTTGCGCAGGGTCGTGATGACGATCTCGCCCCATTCGCCATCGGGCAGATTCTCGCCGGTGTGCGGGTCGATGATCTCGAGGTAGATGAAGTCGTCCCAGTAGTGGATGCCGTCGTGCGCATCGCAGCTGATGCCGATGCCGGGGCCGTAGATCTCGGTCAGGCCGTAGATATCGTAGGCGTCGATACCGAGTTTCTCCTCGATGGAGAGGCGCATCTTCTCACTCCAGCGCTCGGAGCCGATGACTCCTTTGCGCAGATGGATCTTGTCCTTTATGCCGCGGGCCTCGATGGCTTCGGCGAGCAGCAGGGCATAGGAGCTCGTGGCACAGATGACGGTGCTCTCGAGGTCCATCATCATCTGGAGCTGTTTCTCGGTGTTGCCCGGTCCCATCGGTACAGCCATGGCGCCGAGCTTCTCGCAGCCGGCCTGGAAGCCGATGCCGGCGGTCCATAGTCCGTAGCCCGGGGTTATTTGGACGCGGTCGCGGTTCGTGACGCCGGCCATCTCGTAGCAGCGGGCGAACAGGGTGGCCCAGTCAGCGACGTCTTTCGCCGTGTAGGGGATGATGACCGGTTTGCCGGTCGTGCCGGAGGAGGAGTGGATGCGGACGATTTTCTCCTCGGGAACGCTCATGAGGCCGAGCGGATAGGCATCGCGCAGGTCTTTTTTCTCAGAAAAGGGGAGCTTTGCAAAGTCGGCGGCTGAGCTCACGCCATCGATGCCCTGCTCGCGCAGGCGATGACCATAGAAGCTGTCGGCTTTGAGGAGCTGCTGGATGCGCTCATTGACGAGCGCGAGTTGGTCGTTGGATATCTGCATAAAGCTTCGTTCCTTTCATAATCAAGTGGCTGAAGTAATAAGGAAGCTTCCCCTAAGGGGCGTCATGCAAGCTTCCCCCTTTGGGGGAAGTGCCGAGCACAGCGAGGCGATAGGGGTGGCGAGGCGCGATGTAGCGTTCGGCAACACATTGATGGTTCGGCTGCCTGGATTATTTGTTGGTGGGCCGTTTATGCGATAGTACTCGAGTAAAAAGCTACTAGCTCGCCACCCCCACCACCGCTAGCGCGGTCCTCCTCCCCCAAGGGGGGATGCTTTGCTCATTGCCCCACCCCATCCACTGCTGACGCGGTCCCCCTTTTCCTAGGAGAAGGCTGGGAGTATGTTATATACCCTTCTCACTGGCGTAGCGCAGGGCGCGCTCGTTCAGGGCGACGAATTGGGGCTTTACTTTGGCGCGGATGGCGGTCAGGAGGTCGTCGGCGGTCAGGAAATCGAGCGCGCCGCTCGCGAGAGCCGCACCGAGCATGATGACGTTGAGCGCTTTCGGATTGCCGATCTCGCTGGCTGCAGCCGCCCCGTCGAATACGTGGATATCGCTGACTTCGCGTTTCAGGTATTCGATCATCTCGCTTCCCGTGTAGTCCGTGCCGGATAATGCGGCGGTGACGGGCATAATCGGATGGCTGCTGACGACGAGCGTGCCATCCGGCTTCAGATAGGGCAGCATGCGCACGGCCTCAGCCGGCTCGAAGGCAAGCAGCAGGTCAGCAGTACCGCGGCGTATCATGGGGCTGTAAAGCTCGTCGCCTACGCGCAGATGGCTGAATACGGAGCCGCCTTTCTGGGCCATGCCGATGGTCTCAGCGCTCATTACTTCATAGCCTTTCGCGAGAGAGGCGGCGGCGATGAGTTTCGATGCGAGGACGGTGCCCTGGCCGCCGACGCCGGTCAGTATGATATTCTTCTGCATCACTGGTCGCCTCCTTTGCTGTCAGCACTGTCCTGCCGTCCGGCTGCCGGCTGCCGGGGCGGCCAGCCTTTGGCCTTGAGGCGGACGCCCCGCGGGTCCAGCGTGACATCGATGGCATCAAAGGGGCAGATCTCGCTGCAGAGGCCGCAGCCGGTGCACTGGCTCGCGTCTATGGTGACCCGGCCCTGCTCGATGACGATGCCGGGGCAGCCGATTTCGCGGATGCATTTTTTGCACTGGCGGCATTGATCGGCATCGATGTGGGCGCGGCCGCGCGGTGTGACGAGAGCGATGCAGGGCGAGCGGAATATGATGGCCTTGACGCCGGGCTCGGCAGCGACGTCGCGCACGGTGGCGACAGCTTTTTCGAGGTCGAGCGGATCCACCGTGCGGATGGTCTTTATGCCGATGCCGGCGAGTGTCTTCTCGATGGAGACTTTCTCGACGACCTCGCCCATCATGGTATGGCCGGTGCCGGGATGCGGCTGGTGGCCGGTCATAGCGGTGGTGGAGTTGTCGAGCACGACGAGGATGAAATCGGCCTGATTGTAGACGCCATTGATCGCGCCGGGGATGGCGGCAGCAAAGAATGTCGAATCGCCGACGAAGGCGAAGCATTTCGTGCCCGGATCGGCCGCTCTAATGCCCTGGGCGATGCCGAGGCCGGCGCCCATGCAGAGACAAGTGTCGACCATGTCGAGTGGCATGGCGTTGCCGAGCGTGTAGCAGCCGATATCACCGGCAAACAGGCATTTCTGCCCCTTCATGGCGAGCTTGACCGCGTAGAACGAGGCCCGGTGCGGGCAGCCGGCACAGAGTACCGGAGGACGTACGACCGCGAGCGGCGGCTGCGGCAGAGTGCGGGCCGGGGCGGCCTGCCAGTCCATGAATTTCACAACAGCGGCATAGACGGAGTCGCGCGTGTTTTCGCCGGCGGCGGTGATATCGCCCGTCAGCTTGCCGCGGATGCGGACCGGCAGGTGGTATTTGCCGCAGATATAGGTGAGCTCGCGCTCGATGACGGGGTCGAGTTCCTCGATACAAAGGATTTCGTCGAGGTCATGCATGAATTCGACGGCCAGCTCCTCCGGGAATGGGAACGGCATGGCGATTTTCAGCTGGCGCGGCAGCTCGCTGGCATGTTCGGAGCGGAATTCGTGCAGCGCTTCGGCCAGATAGGTCCAGGATACGCCCTGGGCGACGATGCCGCTGCGGATGACCGGCCGCGCTGCCGGGATGAGCCGGTTGCGCTCATATAGGGATGATACCTGTGTCAGCTCCGCATTGCGGTGCTCGATGGCGCCATGGGCGCGCAGCGACAGGCGCGGGAATATGACCCAGCGGCCCGGATCGCGGGCGAAGCCCTTCGGTTCATGCCGCGTGTATTCAGCAGGCGTCTTTATCGTTATCGAGGCATAGCCGTGGTCGACGCGCGTGGTCGGCCGGAACAGCACAGGTGTGTGATATTTCTCGGAGAACTCGAAGGCCTCCTGTATCATATCGTAGGCTTCCTGTACGCTCGACGGATCGAAGCAGGGCAGCTTCGCATAGCGGGCGAACGTGCGGGTATCCTGCTCGGTCTGCGATGATATCGGTCCGGGGTCATCGGCCACGAGGACGACCATGCCGCCCTCTACGCCGATGTAGGCCAGACTCATGAGCGGGTCGGTGGCGACGTTGAGGCCGACCTGCTTCATGGTGACGAGCGTGCGGGCACCGGCATAGGCAGCTCCGGCTGCCGTCTCCATGCCGGCCTTCTCGTTTGTCGACCATTCGACGTGGATGCGTCCGTCGTCATTATGGGCGGCTATGGTCTCGAGCACCTCGGTCGAGGGGGTGCCAGGGTAGCCGCTCACGAGATTCACTCCCGCTGCCAGTGCCCCGAGCCCGATGGCCTCGTTGCCCATCAGATAAGCTTTCTTCATAATAATATGCTCTCTCCTAAAAAATTAGTCGTGTTTACATAAAAAGGCGATTTTCTATCTATTATACAACAAAACATAAAGCTATGGGAATATTTATAGAACAAAAGGCTAACTAGAAGCGATTTTTTCTGCAGAATAATATCTAAAATACCTGCTATTGACAAGCTGGCGCAAACGCCATACAATGAAATCATCAATCCTGAGTAAAATGCTAAGGATTAGCTGGTATTCATGCGGACCGCGGTGAGCAGCGGCCGTATCGTCATAGTTTCGTTACAGTAAAGGAGAGTTTATTCCATGTCAGAGCAACTGCTTTCTATCAAGGGACTCCATGCCGGAGTAGAGGGCAAGGAGATACTCAAGGGCCTGAATCTCGAGGTCGGACTCGGTGAGGTCCATGTCATACTGGGGCCGAATGGCTCCGGCAAGTCGACGCTCATGAATGTCATCATGGGTCATCCGAAATACGAGGTCACGGCCGGCGAGATGACGTTCGGCGGCGAGGACCTCGCAGCGCTGAAGACATTCGAGCGTGCCCGCAAAGGCCTGTTCCTGTCGTTCCAGACGCCGGAGGAGATCCCGGGCATCACGCTCGAGAATATGATCCGCACGTCGCGTCAGGCCATCACGGGCAAGAAGGAACGCATCATCGCTTTCCGCCGCGAGCTCCAGGGCGTGATGAAGTCGCTGAAGATGGATCCGAGCTATGCTCAGCGCTATCTGAATGTTGGCTTCTCGGGCGGCGAGAAGAAGCGCGCCGAGATCCTGCAGCTCCTCATGCTGTCGCCGAAGCTCGCGCTGCTCGATGAGACGGATTCAGGCCTCGATGTCGATGCTGTGCAGATCGTTTCCGAGGGCGTGGCGAAGTTCCACAATGACCAGAACTCCTGCCTCATCATCACGCATAACACGCGCATCCTCGAGCATCTTTCGGTCGATCGCGTGCATGTGCTCATGAACGGCCAGATCGTCGAAGAGGGCGGACCGGAGCTCATCGATGATATCAACAAGCGTGGCTTCACCCATCTGCTCGATGCGCAAGGCTGCCCGGTAGGTGGCAACTGCCCGAATGCTGAGACCTGCCCGAATAATAAGTGAGGCGAGTGTCATGGCAGAAAAGAAGAAGACCTATGTAGAGGATATAGAGCGCACGCTCTATGATATAAAGAACGAAGACCACTCCATCTACAAGACGAAGAGCGGTCTGACCGAGGATATCATCCGCGACATATCGGCGCGCAAGCACGACCCGAAATGGATGCTCGATTTCCGCCTCAAGTCGCTTGAGATCTATAATTCGCTCGAGCTGCCGACCTGGGGGCCGGACCTCTCCGAGCTCAATATGGATGATATCGTGACGTATGTGCAGCCGGATGCGAAGATGGTCGGCAACTGGAACGAGGTGCCGGAGGATATCAAGGATACGTTCGACCGGCTCGGCATCCCGGAAGCGGAGAAGAAATCGCTGGCCGGTGTCGGCGCCCAGTACGATTCCGAGGTCGTCTATCACTCGATGCAGGATGAGCTCGTGCAGCAGGGCGTCGTCTACACGGATATGGAGTCGGCGCTCACGCAGTACGAGGATATCGTCAAGGAATATTTCATGACGCTCGTGCCGCCGAAAGACCACAAATTCGCTGCGCTGCATGGCGCCGTATGGTCGGGCGGATCGTTCGTCTATGTGCCGGAGGGGGTACATGTCGATGTACCGCTGCAGTCGTATTTCCGTCTGAACGCGGCCGGAGCCGGCCAGTTCGAGCACACGCTCATCATCGTCGAGCCTGGAGCCAGCCTGCATTTCATCGAGGGGTGCTCGGCTCCGAAATACAACGTCACGAACCTGCATGCCGGCTGCGTCGAGCTCTTCGTCAAGGAGGGCGCGCGCCTGCGCTACTCGACGATCGAGAACTGGTCGCGCAACATGATGAACCTCAATACGAAGCGCGCCCTCGTCGAGAAGGACGGCATCATCGAGTGGGTATCGGGCTCCTTCGGCTCGCACGTATCAATGCTTTATCCGTGCAGCGTCCTGCACGGCGAGAACGCCCGCTGCGAGTTCACGGGTGTGACATTTGCCTCGAAGGGCCAGAACCTCGATACGGGTGCCAGCGTCATCCATGCAGCTCCGCATACGAGTGCGAATATCAATACGCGCACGATATCGAAGGCGGGCGGCCGCGCCACCTATCGCAGCGCCGTGAAGGTCACGAAGAATGCGGACCATGCGCGCTGCTCGGTCAACTGCGAATCGCTGATGCTCGATGACCTGTCGCGCAGTGATACGCTGCCGACGATGGATATCGAGGGCGATGAGGCAGATATCGGGCATGAGGCAAAGATTGGCCGCATCAGTGATGAGGCGGTATTCTATCTCACGAGCCGTGGCATCGATGAGGAGGAGGCCCGTGCGATGATCGTGCGCGGCTTCGTCGAGCCGATTGCCAAGGAACTGCCGCTCGAATACGCTGTCGAGATGAACAATCTCGTCAATATCGAGCTCGAAGGTACGATGGGCTGAGCAGGGGAGTGTGACAAAATGGCTTTACAAGAAAAAGATGTAAATAATGGTACGCCAGCGGTCACGGCCGCTGCCTTGGCCGCTGAGGAACAGCAGCGGGCGGTTTTCAGCCGGATACCGTCGCGTACCTGGCGCTGGCTCGGAGCGAATACGGCTTATATGCCCGAGGGGCTCACAGACGAGCCGGTGACGCAGACCATCACGGTCGAGCCCGGACAGCGGGACGCTGTCGTACTGTCGGAGCGCGAGAGCGGTGCCTATACGGTACAGGCAGACGTGCAGGAGGGAGCCGTGTTGGATCTCGTGAAGGTCCAGCTCGTGCCTGACGATGCACCGTATACGAGCCGCATCTTTGTCCATCTGGGACGGGGCGCGAAACTGAACTATACCGCCATCGAGGCTGGTGCCGTCCATACAGCGAGCAAGCTCGAGGTCGATATGGAGGGCGATGACAGCCAGAGCGATATCTGGTCACTGTATTTCGGCGATGGCGAGTCAAAGATCGATCTCAACTACATCATCCGCCAGCGCGGACAGCGCACGGATGCCAACATGCAGGTGCGTGGAGCCCTGCTCGGCCATTCCGAGAAGACGTTCCGCGGTACGCTGGATTTCCAGCGCGGCTCGGCTGGTTCGGTCGGCCGGGAGAACGAGGAGGTCGTGCTGCTCTCGTCGGGCGTGCGCAACCGCAGCGTGCCGATCATGCTCTCGCACGAGGATGATGTGGACGGCCATCATGCCGTCTCCATCGGCAAGATGGATGAGAACAAGCTCTACTATCTCATGAGCCGCGGCCTCGACCTGGCAGCAGCCCAGCGCCTCGTCGTCGAAGCCTCATTCCAGCCCGTACTCGACCGCCTGCCGGCGAGCGAGTCGGCTCTCAGAGAAGAAATCGATGCGTACCTTTTAGGGAGGCTTTCTGAAAATGAGTGATGCACAGGAATTCCTGAAGGATTTTCCGCTCCTCCAGCATAAGATCAATGGCCAGAAAATCGCCTATCTCGACAACGGTGCCACCACGCAGAAGCCGGAGCAGATGATACAGACGCTCTGCGGCTACTATGGCGGCTGCAACGCGAACCCGCATCGCGGTGCCTATGCCCTGTCGATCAAGGCTACGGATATCTATGAGAATGCCCGTGCCCGCGTGCAGAAATTCATCAATGCCGCGCGCCCGGAGGAAATCATATTCACGAAAAACGCGACGGAGGCGCTGAACCTCGTCGCCTACAGCTATGGCCTCACGAATATAAAGGCCGGCGACGAGATCGTCATCACGATCTCCGAGCATCACAGCAACCTCGTGCCGTGGCAGTTCGTAGCCAAGACGAAGGGCGCTACGCTGAAGTACATCTATCTCGAGAAAGATGGCAACCTCTCGGAGCACGACATCGAGACGAAGATCACGGACAAGACGAAGCTCGTCGCCGTGACGCAGGTCTCGAACGTGCTCGGGCTCGTCAACGACGTGCGCCGGGTCGTCGACAAGGCGCACAGCGTCGGGGCAGTGGCCGTCGTCGATGGCTCGCAGAGCGTCGCCCATATGAAAGTCGACGTGCAGGCCATTGATGCAGACTTCTTCGCTTTCTCGGGGCACAAGATGCTCTCGCCGATGGGCATCGGCGTGCTCTATGGCAAATACGACCTGCTCGATGCCATGCCGCCATTCCTGCGCGGCGGCGATATGATCGAGTATGTCGAGGAGCAGAATACGACGTATGCCGAGCTGCCGGCGAAATTCGAAGCCGGCACGCAGAACGTCGGCGGCGCCGCCGGACTGACGGCTGCTATCGATTACCTCGAGAAACTGACGTTCCCGCGCATCGAGGCCATCGAGAAAGACCTCGTCGACTATGCGCTGCCCCAGCTGCGCGAGCTGCCATTCATCGAGCTCTATGGCTGCGACAGCACGCGCGATAACAAGACCGGCATCATCACGTTCAACGTGAAGGATGTCCATCCTCATGACGTCTCGACCATACTCGATGCCGAGGGTGTGAACATCCGGGCCGGCCATCATTGCGCGCAGCCGCTCATGAAATGTCTCGGCCAGAACGCCACCTGCCGCGCGAGCTTCTATTTCTATAATACGCGCGAGGATGTCGACCGCTGGATCGCGGCGCTGAAGAAAGTAAGGGGGGTGCTGGGCTATGCCGACTGATCTCTCTGATGTCTATACGGAAATCGTGGGCGAGCACAGCCGCGAGCCCTTCAACAAATACCATCTCGACCATCCGACGGACTGCCTCAAGGGGCACAATCCGAGCTGCGGCGATGAGATCACGCTCGAGCTCGATGTCGAGGACGGCGTCGTGAAGGATGCTTCCTTTACCGGCGTCGGCTGCGCGATCTCGCAGGCCAGTACCGATATCATGATCGACCTCATCCGTGGCAAGACGGTCGAGGAGGCACGCCATCTGGCTCACCTCTTCATCGGTATGATCAAGCGTGAGATTACCGATGACAAAGAGCTCGAGGAGCTCGAAGAGGCGCTCGCACTGAAGAATATCTCGCATATGCCGGCCCGCGTGAAGTGCGCCGTGCTGGCCTGGCATACGCTCGATGATGCGCTGAAGGATAAGGAAAAAGCCTGAGTAAGGCCAGGTTATCCACAATATCCGGTGTATATCTGCATACAAGCTGTGGATATGTGCCGGACGTTGTGGATTTTTTGTAGATATGGGGGAAAAGCTGTGGATAAACATAATCGCCAGGAAGCCCTTGTCCGTCTGCTGCAGCAGTGTACGCTGGGGAAAGGGCTGTCAGATGCGGAAGCAGGACAGCTGTTGGCCAGCAGCCAGGTGCAGCTGCGTCAGTATGATGTCGGGGAAACCGTATTCTATGAGGGCGATGAGCCTCGTTCGCTCTACATACTGATCAGCGGCCGGGTCGAAATACTGAAGGACACCTATTCCGGCCGGCGCATATTCCTCTCCGAGATCGATGAGGCGGGAGACATGTTCGGCGAGATCTACCTTGTCCTGCGCAAGCCCTATGACATGTACGTCAGGGCGGCGGCACCGTCCCAGCTGCTCGAGATATCCAGCAGCTTCATCAACATGGCGGAGGGGAATCCCTCCGGTGCCATCAGCCATATGCAGCTCATCATCTGGCAGAACCTGCTGCGTGTATTCGCCCGCAAGGCCTATTTCATGCACAGCAAGCTGAAAGTGCTGGCATCGGGCAGTCTGCGGGAGAAAATCGTGCGGCTGCTGTTCCAGCATCTGCTGCCCGACGGCAGCGGCCGCACGAACCTGCGCCTGTCGCGCGAACAGCTGGCCGCCGAGCTGGCTGTGACGCGTCCATCGCTCTCGCGCGAGCTCGGAGCGATGCAGCGCGAGGGACTCATAGAGCTCTCCGGTCGCGATATAAGCATCAGCGACATGGAGCGGTTCGAGGAGTACCTTTGATACTAACCGGCAAATTCTTGTCTGCAATTTGTCTGCATTTTTTACCAGGATGTGCCGAAATGGACGGGAGCGGCTATGACATCGCATCCTGGAAGCCGCGTCGTATATAGCACGAAAGGCACAGCTGGGATTGCTGTGCCTCTCATGTGGGAAATATGTTGTTGAGTAAAGAATGTGTTCCACACAGCCGGGTGGGATTGACCGGCTGGCGGACTGTCAAGAGTGAATACTGACAGTACAAGCGGAGTGGGATTTCTTCACTTGCAAGTATGATTATAGATGTAAGAAATTACAATTTCGCAACTTGGAGATTATTTTTTGTATAAAATCACAAATAGGCCGTTTCTCCTAGGGAGAACGGCCTATTTGCTGTAGAGATTGAAATAGAGATTAAATAGAGATTGAGAGAATAGGGATCAGGAATCAAATATTGTAACCCCTCCGGGGAGAGGGGATACCGAAGTGATGGAATCAGGTGTTTTTGGCGATGATCGCGCCAACGACAGCGCCTACGATGTAAGCGGTGTTTACATCACCCTGCGATTTCGTTTTCGGATGATAGTTGTGATGCTTGTGCGCCAGCTCGGTCATTTCCGGCCGGTCCGGATGACGAGCGCTGGCCTCGGCTGCTGTGGCCGTCAGGCCGCCAATACCAAGGCTCATCATACCTACGAGGGCAACAGCGGTTATTTTGATTTTTTTCATGTCCAGCATGATAATCAGCTCCTTTGCAGGTCTGGCGCCTATCGGACCAGCTCCTCTTGACTACAGTTGATATTATAGCCGGAGTCATTTAGATGGCAATATAACCGCTGTTAAAAGTTGACATTGCAAAACTTTTTTATTGCTTAGACTGCTTTACGGGTTGATTAGGCGCGCTCACTGCTCCTCGCCGCCGTTTGGGTCATCGGTCAGCGTCTGCTGTCCGAGCATGGTCGTGAGGTTGCTGCGGTTGTAGGCATAGGCCGGGCTGCTGAAATCCTGAGTTGCGAAGTAATGGTTCGAGGGTGCGTTCAGGATGCCGCATATGGTGTCATAGAGCATGTCGTTCGTGAAATAGCGGTTGCGATGTGATTCGAGCACGGAGGCGCGGCCGGGCAGGACGCTCCTGTAGGACGGGGAGAGATAGACGAACATCGGGATGCGGACCATGTCGTAGCTGAATACATCCGGATTATGCGATATCTGCAGATTCTCTCCATGGTCAGACATGTAGAACATGGCCTGCAGGTTCAGATTCTTCTGGGCGTATTCGAAAACCTGCGAGAGTATGTAGTCGGTGTAGAGTATGCTGTTGGCATACGATTCGGTGCTCGAGACCGTGGACTCGCCCTCCGGGGTGGTGAATACGTTGAACTCGCTCGGATAGCGGTTGTTGTAGTAGATATGGCTGCCCATGATGTGCAGGACGACGAAATTATCCTTATTGGGATCCAGCGCTGTCAGGTAGCTGAGCAGCGTGCCGTCGTATTTGTCGGAGAAGTTGTAGGAGTCATCGGTCCACTCCGCATGATCAGCCGTCTTGGCTACGAGCGTGATGGCGCTGTCGAACTGTCCGTAGCGGCCCTGGTTGCTGAACCACCAGGTCTCATAGCCGGCTTTATGGGCCACGTCGATGATGGAGGTCGAGTCGTAGAATTCCTTGCCATTGTACTGGCTCTGCTCGGTCAGGGCGCGCTGCAGGACTGGCACCGTCTGGGACCAGCTGGAGTAGGCATTCTGGAAGGAGATGAAGCCGCTGTCCGGCTGGCTGAGCTTCTCATCGAGCCAGGGAGTATCCTCATAGGGGAACGACGGGGTGTAGGCATGCATGTAGTCGCGCGAGGCCGATTCGCCGATGACGAGGATCACGGTTCCCGGGGCCTTGGCCGGCAGCGTTTCGTATCTGTCGATGGCCAGATCATCCAGACGCTCATCATGGCCGACGCCGTACTCCTGGGTCTGCTCGACGTACGTTGTGACGTCGTTCCACTGCTCGGCCATGGACGTCAGCGGCAGATAGTAGTACAGGGCATAGATGCTGCCGATGACCAGGGCGGCGAGCACGCCCATGCGTCCAGCAGTAGGTCCGTCGTCGGTTACGGTACGGGCGATGGCCAGATGGCAGCGATAGGCGGCATAGAGCAGCACGGCGATGACAGCCAGGATGATGCAGGCCGGCAGTACGCCGACGTTCGACTGAATGAAATCAAGGCTTTCCTTGTAATTCGTGAGGTATACGGCCATGAGCGAGGCCGGGGTCAGGCAGTGCCAGACGAGGAAATAGTAGGCATACTCGAGAAATGGCACGAACAGGGCCACGAAATTCAGCAGCGAGGCCAATACGGCGAACACGCGGATATGACCGATATGATAGCAGGCGCTCTCGAGTGATGTTATCAGTATGAGGGCAGCCGTGCCGACGATGAAGTCGAAACAGATGAGAGACTGATACCATACACTGTTGTACGTCCAGGCGTAGAGCAGCGGGAAGGCACTGGCCCAACCGATGCCCGAGAGGAGATTCGGGATCATGGCGCGCGATAAGAGCGGGACGCGGGTCGCATATTGCAGGGCTATGAGTGCGCCGATTACCGGCAGCAGTATGGGCATGAAGTACTCAGCGCCCATATCCTCACCAATATCGATATAGAAAGCGATGAGGCAGACAAAATAAATGCTGGCAGCTATGATCCAGCGTAGCAGGGAATCGGAATTTGTACGCGTATCAGGCATTGGAATGCTCCCTTTTCATAGAAAGAACGGTGGAGCTGTGTCGCAGCGTGCGCAAGCTCCAGTAGTATCATAAAATTTGAGAATGAATATTACCTATAGTATTCTAGCGAAAAAGCACCTTTCCGTCAATGTCAGCTCAGATAAGCTGCAGGAAAGGTGCCGAAGCGCGTTTTTCGTGATTGCAGAGATTATTGCTGCCCGTCTGCACCCGGACCATCGATGGCGATAGCCACATGGGCGCTGGCAAATGTCTTCATATCGTTCAGTATGGCCAGGCTGGCATCTACGATCTGTATCGCCAGGCAGGCCAGAGTGCCTCCAGGCAGGTCGGATTCGAGATCGAGCAGCGCCGGTTGCGGATGAAGTACGTAGTGGCGCAGCGTTGGGCAGATGGCCTCCGTATAGCGGGCGATGATGTCCGTGGCGGCATCGCCGACGATGACCAGGCTGCTGTTGTGGGCGGCGGCGATGATGGCGCCCATGATGGCGGCGATGGCCCCCTGATATTCATCCGGCGCATATTTCAGGAATTCATCTGCCGGGTAGCGCAGGCTGCCGTCATCATCGAGCAGGCTCTCGCGCAGGCGCTGGGCCGCAGTGCCGAGCGGCATATCCGGATCGAGCTCGGTCATGGCGATGCCGAGCAGCGGGTATACGAAAGCCGCCTGCTCGCCATGTTCACGGCCGAAGTTGAAGTAAGACGTTATGGGCAGCCCCTCGCGCAGGTGGGCGATGGTGACGTCCAGATCGGACAACTCTCCCTCATCGGTCACGCTGCCGGCATGGGCAGCGAAGGCCTCGGTCATAGCCCCGAGCATCGGATTCGGCAGCATGCCGGAGAAACAGAGCAAAGAGCGCCCCGAGCCATTCGGCGGACATTCATCACCAGTGGCGGCGGCTAATTCCGTGGCCAGCGTCTCGAGATAGCCGAGGCTGTATATCGGCTTGGCGAGATGGTTCAGACGATCCTGGCAGGCTGCGAGGGCCTCACCATCGAGTTCCTGCATCGTATTCAGATAGAAGTCGAAGGTCTTGTCGGTGGCAGGTACCGCCTGACGCGACATGTAGACGTGTTCGAACGGCTGCTCGACCGGAGACTGGGGCAGGTGGTCGAGCACCTCCCAGGCGGCCAAGATCGATTGCAGTATGCACAGGAGTACCGAGGAGCCGCAGGCCTCGCCGAGTCGCAGGTCGAGGTGCAGGCAGGGCGTGAGGCCGAGATGGCGCAGGGCATGCTGATGGGCAGGCTCGCTGCCGAGATGCGAAGCCATGACGTAGTCGATGCTGTGCGGAGACAGCCCCTGAGCGATGAGGGCGGCAGCGGCGGAGTTCGCGCCATCGATGATGGTGCAGCAGCCATGAGCTGCCGCACCGAGGATGATGCCGGCGATAGCGCCGAGCTCGAAGCCGCCGACCTTGGCCAGCACATCGAGAGCATCATCGGCGTCAGGCTGGTTGAGCTCCAGAGCCCGTTTGACGATACCCTGCTTCTGACGCAGACGTTCATCGGATATGTTCGTGCCACGGCCGGTCGCTTCCTCAGCGGTAAGACCGCAGAATGTAGCAGTGATACAGGCCATAGCCGTCGTGTTGGCGATGCCCATCTCGCCGGGGAGCAGGCAGTCATAGCCTTGCTCGATGGCACGTTCGGCCAGCGTGATGCCGGCCTCTATCGATTGCCGGGCCTGCTCGCGAGTCATGGCCGGTCCCTGAGCCATATTCTGCGTGCCCTGAGCGATGCGGAAATCCAGCAGGCCAGGGATGGAGGCTGCTTCCTCCGCAGGGACAGCGATGCCGAGGTCGGCGACGATGAGCTCGGAGTCACAGTATTTCGCCAAGGCATTCGCAGCGGCTCCCTGCGCGATGAGGTAGTTGCGCGTCATGTCGAGTGTCGTATCCTGCGGATAGGCCGATACGCCCTCTGCTGCTACGCCGTGGTCGGCACAGCAGATGATCGTACACGGCGTAGGCAGGTCAGGATGGAGCTCGCCGGTCAGCCGTATGTAGCGGTAAAGGATATCGCTGAGCCGACCGAGGGCTTTTTCATCACCTTCCATGACCGCAGCCAGACGCTGGTGCATGTCATCAGCCGGAGCCGCAGCAGGGACGATGCTGTTTAATGTATTCTGCAGAATAGGCACGGCGTAACTCCTCTCAGTACACGATGGAAATCAAATCTCAGCGGCGCGTCATCTTACCTACTTCATCACGCAGGTAGCATATGGTCAGCAGCTGCGTGCGGGCCTGCTGTTGCAGGTCGCTCGGGGAGGCTGACTTTAGCGACTGGGGTTCCGCAGGGGGCTGGTGCTTCATAGCGGAAAGCCCGATCTGCTGCTTTACTGCTTCCATCGCCGACTGCTGTATGCCATGAACGATGCGGTTGCATTTGTGGACGAGTTGTAGCAAGGCTTCTTTCTCTGCAGGCGAGCAGGAGACATCACTATCGCTGAAATTATCGAACTGGTTGTATTCGTCATAGAGCTTATGATAGTATTCGTCCGTCAGACGCAGCAGGAGCCGGCTGGCGGAGGCAATCGAGGTCGTGCGCTTGATCTTCGTGATGATGGCATCCTTCGGCAGATGAGCCAGATAATGAGGTGAATAGAGCACGGCATCGCTGGCAAAAGGAGCCATGGCGAATACATAGTGGCTTTTCTCCAACGCGTTCATGATGTCTGCCGTGGACATCTCGGAAAAGGCGATGCCGCGGAAACGCAGGCCGTGCAGCCCCATGTCATAGCACTCGCGCTGGAGCAGGTCGATATAGGCGCGTAGACTCGTGAATATCGTTATAGTCTCGCCAATCGGTACATGTGATACGTCGAGGAAGAATTTCGTCGTTGGGCGCAAATCGAAAGGAATGAGCTGATGGCTCGGTATGATGTTGGCCAGACGCAGCTGCTTCATGCTGGAGCATACGTACAGGCAGCCGTCCTGAGGCGAGCTGATCTCATTGATCAGCATCGTGTCTACGGGGAAATTAGCGCCGATGATGGAACGTATGATGCCACGGATCTCGCGGGCTATGGAGATATCGCTGCCAACGGCGATCAGCTTCGGATGATACATGTTATCCCACCTTTCCATGCAATCGGGTCATTGTTTTTGCGGGCCGACGGCCAGCTGTCGGAAGGCTTCGGCAATATCCGGCAGCTGGAGGTCCCGGCGCCAGGCCAGATACAGCTCGAGGTGAAGCTCTGGCTCCAGCTTGAGCGTGACGAGAGTGTCATCGCGCTCGCATAGCGAGCGTGGTAGTATGGATATGCCGCAGCCAGCCGCGACAAGGCTGTGCAGGACGGCGACCTCGTCGGTCTCCATTATCGTGTGCAGCTGATGTCCAGCAGCGGCATAGGCAGATTCTATCTGGTTGTAGTAGTAGCTGCCGGCTGGCAGGGTCACGAGGTACTCGCTCGCGATATCGTCTATGGTCACCAGGTTGCGGCGATGCAGAGGATGATGACAGTTGCAGCAGACGACCAGCTCCTCGGATGACAGCGGCACAGCGTCGAGCGATGGCGTCGATATGGGTTGGCTGACGATGGCGAGATCGACGCGGTGCTCGGCCAGGTCATGCTCGAGTACGGCCGACATATCAGCCGTCATGTATATGTGTACGTCGGGATACTGCTGATGGAAATCAGCGATGAGCCTCGTACCGGCGCGCGAGGCCGTCAGCGCGTCGATGCCCAGTGACAGCGTGCCGGCACTGAAGCTTTTGAGAGCATTGATCCCTGCCACCGTACTGCGGATGCCGGCAAGCACCTTGGCGACGTGGCGGGCGAATATCTCGCCATCCGGCGTCAGCTTGTGCCGGCTGTCGAAAAGCGGAAAGCCCACTTCACGCTCCAGATCGCGCATGGATTTCGTGATGGTCGGTTTCGATATATAAAGAGACTCGGCGGCCCGGGTGAAGCTGCCGGCCTCACTTATGACGAGAAAGTATTCGAGTTGCTGTATTTCCATGCGAGATCCCTCCCTGCTGCGTACGGGCATTCATGCTCGATATAGTTTCCTTCACTTACGTTAATTATAGCGCATTTTCGCGCCTCAGGCGCATTTTATTTGCCGGCAGTCGATACATCTTTAGGAACTTGTTTGAGCGAGAGGCCGATGCGGTTTCGTTTTTCGTCGACGCTGATGATCATGACGTTCACGATGTCGCCGACCGAGAGGACGTCGAGCGGGTGCTTGACGCGCTTGTGGCTGAGCTCGGATATATGGATGAGACCGTCATCGTGCAGGCCGATATCGACGAAAGCGCCGAAATCCGTGATGTTGCGCACCGTGCCGCGCACGATGGAGCCGATCTTGAGGTCGGACAGCTTTACGATGGCCTGCCGCGTGAGCGGTGCCGGCAGATCCTCGCGCGGGTCGCGTCCCGGGCGGGTCAGGGCGGCAAGGATATCGCGCACGGTCGGCTCGCCGGCGTCCAGCTTCCGGGCGAGTTTCTTTATGGCGTCGTCGTCCATGAGTTTCACTTTGGAGCCGAGCCAGGCCAGACGATCTTTGTCGCGCAGGTTGGCGAGGGTGAAGCCGAGTTCGCTGAGGATGTCCTGGGCGAGCTGGTAGGATTCCGGGTGGACCGGCGTGTCGTCAAGCGGGTTGTCACCGCTGTGGATGCGCAGGAAGCCGGCGCACTGGGTATAGGCGGCCGGGCCGAGACGAGGAACCTTGAGCAGGGTACGGCGGCTGGCGAAGATACCGTTGTCATTGCGATAGGTGACGATGTTCCGGGCGGTCGTATTCGTTATACCGGCGATATGGCTCAGCAGGGCCGGGCTGGCGGTATTGAGGTCGACGCCGACGCTGTTGACAGCGGTCTCGATGGTGGCGTCGAGGGCTGCAGCCAGCTCTTTCTGATTGACATCGTGCTGGTACTGGCCGACGCCGATGGCCTGGGGATCGATCTTTACGAGCTCGGCGAGCGGATCCTGCACGCGGCGGGCGATGGAGGCTGCACCGCGGATCGTCACGTCGTAGTCGGGCAGTTCCTCGCGGGCGAGTTTCGAGGCCGAGTAGACGGAGGCACCGGCCTCGTTCGTTATGATGTAGTGGACGTCGGCCAGGTGGTTGTCGGCAATGAGCTGAGCCGTGAATTGCTCGGTCTCATAGCTTGCCGTACCGTTGCCGATGGATATGAGGTCGACATGGTGTTTCTTTATGAGTTCTAGGACTTTCCGGGCACCGGCATCCCGGGCCCCTTGGCTTTGGGTTATCTGGATCTTGCCGCTGTCGAGTACGGCGCCAGTGGCGTCGACGACGGCCATCTTGCAGCCGTTGCGGTAGCCGGGGTCTAATCCGAGGACGACGTGGCCGGCCAGCGGGGCCTGGAGCAGGAGCTGCTTGAGGTTGGCGGCGAATACTTTTATGGCCTGAGCGTCAGCCTCCTCCGTCAGGCGATTGCGCAGCTCGCGCTCGAGGGCCGGCAGCAGCAGGCGCTTGTAGCCATCGGCGATGGCTGCTCTCAGGGTTTCATCCCAGATGGAGACGCGGCCTTTGCTGTGCTGCTGGCGTACCTGCCCGAGGATGCGGGCACAGTTGGCCTCGTCATCGGTCTGCAGGGTGACTTTGAGGCAGCCTTGCTTTTCGCCGCGGTTTATGGCGAGGATGCGGTGCGAGGGCAGGCGATGGACCGGCTCGCTGTAGTCCGCATACATTTCGTATGTCTGTGCACCCTCGGCTGTCTCATCCAGTGTCGTAGCGAGGCTTGCCGTACGCCAGAGGTGGTCGCGCATATCCTCGCGTATGGCTGCAGTCTCCATGATCTGCTCCGCCACGATGTCCTGAGCACCGGCCAGGGCGTCTTCCAGCGTGCGCACGATGTTCTTCTGAGCGTCGCCGCCGGCGGCCTCGGCCGCCTCGATGTCTGCTGCCGGGGTTACGAAAGCGGCGGCGATGGTCAGGGGATTGCCCTGCTGGTCCTGCTGCTCACGTATTCTCTGTGCCAGCGGCTCGAGACCGCGCTCGCGGGCCATTTGGGCACGCGTGCGCTTCTTCTGCTTGTAGGGGAGGTAGATATCCTCGAGCTGCTGGAGCTGGGTGGCTTTTGCGATGGCCTGCTGCAGTTCGTCGGTCAGCTTGCCCTGGGATTCGATGGCGGCAGTTATCTCCGCCTGGCGCTTGACGAGGCCGCGCAGGTAGGACAGGCGCTCCTCGATGCTGCGAATCTGCTCATCGGTGAGCTCGCCGGTAGCTTCTTTGCGGTAGCGGGCGATGAAGGGGACGGTGTTGCCGCCGTCGAGCAGACTGGCGGTGGCTTCGACCTGGGCCGGGCGGATGTTCAGTTCTTTGGCGATGGTTTTGTTTATGTCTTGTTCCAGCATGGATGAACCTCTCTATATAGTCAAAAATGTTATAACTCTACCGCGGCAGGTATCTGTATCTCAGGCACTGTCAGTCTTTTGTTACAGTCCCCTTTATCACATTCCGTATTTCGTCCAGAGTGTCGTGGCGATGGTGTACAGGGAGGTCGCGTACAGCAGCAGGAATATGAGGCGGGATATGATTTTCTTCGGGATGTAGCTGTAGCAGAGGTGGCCGATGATGATGCCGATGACGAGGCCGGGCAGCAGGTAGATGAATTCCCCGAAAGCCGGTGCCAGCGACAGGCCGCTGAAGTGGAAGGCGAGCAGGGAGGTGGAGTTGCAGAGGAAGAAATAGCAGAAGCAGGTGGCTCGTATTCTGTCGACGGGGATCTTTATATTGGCCAGGTAGATGAGGAACGGCGGGCCGCCCATGCCGGTGGTGATGGAGGTGAAGCCGGAGAAGAAGCCGGTGATGACCGTGTTGCGGTGGCATTCGCGGACGTGCCAGCGACCCATCTGGTTCAGCGCCAGGGCAATCATGACGGCGGCACTGATGAATATCTTCAGTGAATCGCTCGAGAAGAAGTTGAAGGTCCAGAGGCCCAGCGGCTGTCCGAGTACGACGCCGAGGACGAGCCAGCCGATGAGGCGCAGCTCGGCCTGTTTTATGTACATGAGGCCCTGCACGCAGTTGCCGCAGACGGCAATGAGCAGCATGCAGGGCACGACGAGCTTCGGGTCGTAGAACAGTAGCAGCAGCGGAGCACCGACGATGATGAGTCCGAATCCGGTGATGGATTGCAGGAATGCTGCCAGGATGATGGCGATGATGGGTGCGGTATGAGCCGCGAGGCCCGCTAGATATGTATCCAATTCGTTTTCCTTTCTTTCTGATCGCTATGATGAACAGCGTCATTAATAAGCTGCTCTAATGATTACCAATTATACTATAGAGAGTCTGGTAATACAAACGAGGCTGGTCTGCGAACGAGGACTGGGGGCTCGCGGAGTAGGATTTTGGCCAGCAGTGTAGAATAAAGGATTAGTTGATTATCTATTGCCGCATAGCTTCTCCAGCAGTGAAACGCTATGTATGGCGATATTCATGAAGAAAAGGAGTTGGCACCTTGCGCAGGCGGGTGGTTTTTTATCTGATATTAGGGATGACCGGACTAGTGGCGGCTTTGGGCGAATGGCGCCTCTACGGACATCTGGGCGGCTGGCTGGCCGGATGGGTCGGACTATGCTTCTGGCTGGCCCTGCCGCTGGCATTCGTAGCTCCGCATGTCTGTGAACGGCAGCTGCCGCTCTGGATTGTGCGTCTGCTGGGATTCGTTGGTGGCTACGGCTTCGCCTTTGTTTACTATGCCATATTGCTGCTGGTCCCGTTCGCCATGCTGTGGCTTGTCGCGCTGCTATCGGGATGGCCGGAGCATGTCTATGATGGCTATGCCAGGGTATATGCCTGGGTGGCTCTGGCCATAGAGGCAGCGCTGCTCATAGGCGGCAGCATACAGGCCCGGCGGCCGCGCGTGCGCGAGGTAGAGGTGGTTACGCAGCGCCATATACCGAGACCGCTGCGTCTGGCCTTTTTGAGCGATCTTCATTTTGGCGCGGTACTGGGCAGCGGCTTTGCCAGGCGCCTCGTGCGGGATGTGCAGCGGCTGCAGGCCGACATCATACTGGTCGGCGGTGATGTCATCGATGGCAACTGGCATCTGGTGGACCGGATGCGCTCGCTGCGGCCGCTGGCGGGGCTGGACGCGCCGCTCGGCGTCTATGCCGTGCTCGGCAACCACGACAACTACAGCCAGCGCACGCGCGAGGAGCGCAAGGCTCTGCGGCAGCTCGGCATCCATGTACTGGTCGATGATGTGGTGATGGTGGAAAGGGGGGTGACGCTCGTAGGCATGGGCGATGCCCTTTACTATCCGGCATCGTCCGTACCGCCGCGTGACGAGGGCGACGAGAGCTATGTGATCGTCATGGACCATGAGCCGGTGCGCATGCCTGTCGCGGCCGCGGCTGGTGCCGATCTCTATCTGGCCGGGCATACGCATGCGGGGCAGTTCTGGCCTAACCGCTATTTCACGCGCCGCATGTTCGGTCTCGATTACGGGGAGAAATGGTATCGCCGGATGCTGGCCATAGTGACGAGTGGCTACGGGGCCTGGGGGCCGCAGCTGCGCTTGGGACCGCCGCCGGAAATCGTGCTCGTGACGGTTCGCCCGGCGTGACGCTGACCACCTTTTGTGCTAAAATAGACATGGCATGAAAAATTAACCGGCATCTAAGTGATATTGCAGGTCTTTTACAGATTGCTTGGTTACAATCACTTTCATAGGAGGCAGCATCGTGCGGGTAGTAGTATTAGCCAGTGGCAGCAAAGGAAATGCGACATATGTCGAGGAAGATGGTGTCAGGCTGCTGATCGATGCCGGCATCAGCGCTCTGCGGATCAAGAAGGCGCTGGCCGCTCTCGATGTCGATGTGGCGAGCCTCGATGGCATATTCCTGACACATGAGCACAGCGACCATATCGGCGGCCTCGTGACATTGGAAAAACGTTATCATTTTCCGGTGTTTAGCCGGCGGGCGACACTGGCCAGCCTGTCCTGCATCGACAAACTGCCGGCGCAATGCCTTCACCCGCTGGAGGATTATGGTAATACGGTCAGCTGGGGCAACGTGCTGGTGCAGGCGTTCAGCGTATCGCATGACGCGGCTGATCCGGTAGGATACAGTGTAGCCGGGAGCGAGCGCTGCACGATAGCGACCGACCTCGGTTTTGTCTCGCAAAGCGTGCAGGCGGCGCTCGAGGGAGCTGATGTGCTGGTCCTGGAGGCCAACCATGACCCGTCCACGTTGCGGCAGGGCCGCTATCCGTGGCCGCTGAAGCGGCGCATCCTCTCGAACCGCGGCCATCTGGCCAATGAGGATGCAGCCTGGGCGATTGCCCGGCTCCGGAAACAGCCGCGTGAGGTCCTGCTGGCTCATCTGTCCGAGGAGAACAATACGCCGGAGCTCGCCCGCGAAACCGTGGCGCGCATCACGGAGCGCCAGGGCCTCCATGTATTAGTACAAACAACGTCGCAGACGACACCCGTCGCCCTGCGCATGTAATAGAAAGAAGAATTTGGAGGGATTTTTGATGATTTCCTTTAAGCTCAAATCACACAAGAAGCAGTGCAGCCTGATGGCAGCGGCCTTGCTCGCGGCATCGGTCGTTACATTTACCGGCTGCTCATCGGGGACAGCGGCTGACTCCGCGAGCTCGAGCGCAGCAGCCCAGCAGCAGGCAGCCGAGGCCAATCTGTCCGATGCCCGCAATACTCCGGTCGTCCGGGCAGCGAAGAAAGTCGGCCCGACCGTCGTCGGTATCACGAACAAGGCGGTGGCCCGCGACTGGTTCGATAATCCGGTCCAGACGGAGGGCGTGGGCTCAGGCGTCATATTCCGCTCCGATGGCTATATCATCACGAACAACCATGTCATAAGCGGAGCGAAGGAGCTCATCGTCTCGCTGCCGGATGGACGCACGCTGAAGGCCAAGGTCATCGGTGCGGATGAGTTCACCGATCTCGCGGTCGTGAAGATTGACGCCAAGGATCTGCCTACGGCAACGCTTGGCGACTCCGATCAGGTCGTCGTCGGCGAGCCGGCCATAGCCATCGGCAATCCGATGGGCCTCGAGTTCCAGGGCAGTGTCACGAGCGGCGTCATCAGCGCTCTGAACCGCACGCTCAATATCAGTGATCGCAGCATGAAGCTGATCCAGACGGATGCCGCGATCAGCCCGGGCAACTCGGGCGGCGCACTCGTCAATGCGGATGGCGAGGTCATCGGCATCAACAGCGCGAAAGTAGCTGCGAGCGGGGTCGAAGGCATGGGCTTTGCCATACCGATCAATACGGTCAAGGAGGTCGTCAACCAGATCATGGACAAGGGCTATGTCGCTCGTCCGTATCTCGGCGTGACGGTATTCGATCCGCAGACGGCACCGCGCTATGGCTATCAGCTCAACATAAACAAGGGCGTCTACATATTCCAGCTCACGCTGGGCGGCCCGGCCAGCAAGGCAGGACTCGTACGTGGCGATATCATCCTGAAGATGGATGGTGAGGAAGTCAACAGCGTGACGGATCTGCGCGCCAAGATCGCGAACCACAAAGTCGGTGATACGGTCACGCTGACGGTCGACCACAACGACAGCACGCGCGAAGTCGCAGTGACGCTCGACGAGATGCCGCAGGATAACAACAAGTGAGGCTGACGGTAGTCTGTGCGGGCAAGCTCAAGGAACGCTGGCTGCGCGAGGGCGTGGCGGAGTATCTGAAACGCCTGACGCCGTATGCGAAAGTCGATATCAAAGAGATCCACGAGGAAAAGATGCCGGACGACCCGTCACCGGCGGAAAAGGAGCAGGTCCTCACGCGTGAGGGCGAGCGCCTGCTCCATCTCGTGCCGGCCGGCGACTACCTCGTCGTACTGGATGTCTATGGACAACAGCTGTCGAGCGAGGAAATCGCCGCCCGCATGGCTGACCTCGCCCTGCATGGGACGAGCAGCATCACGTTCCTGATCGGCGGAGCATTCGGGCTGTCGCGCGAGGTGCGGCAGCGGGCCGATGCCCTGCTCAGTCTCTCGCGCCTGACCATGACGCACCAGATGACACGTCTGCTGCTCGTCGAGCAGATTTATCGTTCCTACAAGATTAACCGCGGCGAGAAATATCACTGGTAATACGAGGAGCTGTAACGAAATACTTGCTGTGGTACTGCATGCCCCAGCTTGGTAATGCACTCGAATGATGACGAAAGCCGCTTCCGCGAGGCGCGCGAGCTTCTGGATTACGGCTTTGCCCAGGAAAAGTGAATATTGATTTTTACGAAAACAGAGAGCAGACAAATGTCCGCTCTCTGTTTTCGTAAGGCTATTTCATTCTGGATTTCTTACGGAAGTTAAGGATGTAATTCGCTAACTGCTCCAGATTTTTCTGGTAAAAAATGAATAATAGCGTTATAATTCACTTAGTATTGTTTACACGCGATGATTGGTGAACGGGACAGGCCGTGTGCTGATGCCAGGGACAGAGAGGGCTGCGATGAATAACAAGATACTGGGTAAGCAGGGCGAGGATGTGGCGGCGGAGTATCTGGCCAGGAAGGGCTATCGCATCATCGCCCGCAATTACCGCGTGCCGCGCGGGGAAATCGATATCGTGGCCCAGACGAGTGATACCATCGTTTTCGTCGAGGTGAAGACCCGCCGCAGCGAAAACTACGGACGTCCGGCAGCCGCGGTCGATTACCGCAAGCAGGCGAAGATCATCGGTGTGGCGCAGTGGTTCCTGCGACAGAGGCGACTCGAGGGCTGGCTCTGCCGTTTTGATGTCATAGAGGTATATGCCGGTCCGGAGAAGTGGCACGTGCGCCATCTGCCGGCGGCGTTCGAGATGTGAGGGGGCTTGATTCGTGTTTGCAAAGGCACATGGAGCGGCGACGCTGGGTGTGGACGGGCTGATCATCGATGTGGAGGTCGACTCAGCCGCAGGCCTGCCAGCGTTCGAGATTGTTGGATTGCCGGATACCGCTGTGCGCGAGTCGCGGGAACGCGTGCGCACCGCTATCCGGAATTCGGGCATCGATCTGCGTCAGGAGCGGGTGACGATCAATCTGGCACCTGCCGATATCCGGAAGGACAGTCCGGGGCTGGACCTGCCGATCGCGCTGGGGCTGCTGGCCTCCTATGGCGTCGTGCCTCAGGCAGCGCTGGAGGGCTGCCTGTTCACGGCCGAGCTGTCGCTCGAGGGCGAGTGCCGCGGCGTGCGCGGTGTGCTGCCCATGGCCATGAAGGCGCGCGAGCTCGGCTATAAGGCCATATACGTGGCTCCGGAAAATGCCAATGAGGCGCTGCTGGTCGCCGGGCCGACGGTCTACGCCCCGGGCAATCTGCTCGAGCTCGTGCAGGCCCTGCGCGGCGAGCAGACGCTGCCACCAGCCCAGCCCCAGCGGGAGGAGGACGGACCTGCCGCAGCCGATTGGGCGGACGATTTCGCAGATGTACAGGGACAGTTCCAGGCGAAGCGGGCTCTCGAGATAGCGGCAGCCGGCGGCCATAATGTCCTGCTCGTCGGCGTGCCCGGCTCGGGCAAGACGATGCTCGCACGGCGCATGAGCTCCATACTGCCGGAACTGACGCGCGAGGAGGCTCTCGAGGTCACGAAGATATACAGCATCGCCGGCCTCCTGCCGCATGGCAGCGGCCTCGTGCGCCGGCGCCCCTATCGCAGCCCGCATCATACGACCTCCATGGTGGCCATGATCGGGGGCGGATCGGTGCCGCGGCCAGGTGAGGTCACGCTGGCACATCATGGCGTGCTGTTCCTCGATGAGCTGCCTGAGTTCAACAAGACAGCCCTCGAGGTGCTCCGGGAGCCCGTAGAGGATCGTCGCATCACGATATCGCGGGTGAATGCCACGCTGACATTCCCTTCGAGCTTCATCCTCATCGCGGCGATGAACGCAGTA
>CACXCN010000003.1 GCA_902766095.1 uncultured Selenomonas sp.
CAAAGATACTTGCGACAAGATCGTAGTCCTGGTTCAGATCCTGCAGCGCGATATTCTGATAGAGGAAAATCATTTTCTTCATGTCCAGACCAAGCTCTCTGCCCTGCTGATAAATCTCCGGGCTGTGCAGCGTGATTACGATGACCGCATCGTAATCTCTTTTGGTGAGCTCCGCCGGACGAATGACCGGCTTTCCCAACCATTCTTTTTTCCGTGCATCATTATCCACGAAAGCAGTCACCTGCTCAACCGCAAGATATCTGCCCAGAACTTTCCCCGTAAGCCTGCCCGTTCCCCATACATATAGGTTCATCATGATCCTCCTCATCGTATTCATAGCGATATTCCTCCCCAATACTTCAAGTCTCTCTTGATTTGTGACGAACTGATTTCTGGTGTTCTCGGAAGATAAACAACCTCTACTCCCTCTTCCCGAAGATAATCAAACTTTCCCTTCCAGTCATCTCCCATAACAAACACATCCACCCCCCCCGAATTTTCTGACATCTTCTCTTTTCTGCTCCCAGCAAGTTTCCGGAATAACCAAATCTACGTAACGAATTGCTTCCAATAATAGTTTTCGCTGCTGATAAGAGAAAAAACACTCTTTATGTTTCTTTTCGCGGTTAAACTCATCTGTAGAAAGCCCTACAATCAAGTAATCCCCTAGGGCTTTTGCTCTCCGCAACAAATTGATATGTCCGAAATGCAATAAATCAAAAGTGCCATACGTAATGACCGTCTTCATGATTATCCCTCAATCCATTCCATGACTTTATTGGCTGCACATCGACATGCATCACCTTGTTCTCGCACGCCAAGGCTCTGCAAAAACGCATGAACTGCAGAATCATACGATGCTTTATCGAATTCCAAAATATTTCGTAAAAGTTCTTCCTCTTGCTCTGCAAATGGATATGGTAACGCCTTCATATCAAAATAAAGACGATTTCTATCAGATTGATAAGTGCCCAAATCATCGGCATAAATAAATACCGGCATGCCTATAAAACTAGCATCAAAGGCAAGGGATGAATAATCTGTCATTAATACATCTGTCGCTGCCATAATCTCATATACATCAGGGTACTGACTAACATCGAAAATACAAGCTGTGTCCCCGCTATTCAGGGGAAATGCCTCCATATGAGCCGCTACCTGAGGATGCAATCGCAACATAAGATACCAAGGCTTATGCGTTTTCTCCTGCAATACCGACAACACACGAGAAAAATCGAGATTCAGCCGTTCTGCTTCAACATGTCGTCGCCTCTGCTGACTTCCTGCACGAAAAGTAGGGGCAAAAAGCAACAATCCGGCATTGCTAGGTATATGATATTCTTCTCTGATTTTCTCTTTCCATTTCGCACGATCATGGAACAGAATATCGCATCGTGGTGACCCTGTCCGCAATTTTTCGCCCTGATAATATAATGCCCGTTCAATCATTGCCTCGTTCCAATCAGAATTCGTCAACCACACATTTATCATCGAAGAATCCTGACGGCTTACTATTTCAGCTATACGTGGCATTTTCCCGCCCCTATCTGCTCCTAGTGGCTTAAAAGCCAAAGGGCCATGCCATGTCTGCATATAGTATTGCCCTCTCCGCTTCACTGTTCCATAAGGTTTGCGATGGCAGTCCACCCAAACTTTCGCAGTACTGTACTCATAAGCACGGCTCATCAGAGTATTGGGGGCTTTGCGGATGTATGAGGGGAACTCTTTCCTCATATCGTTGACCAACCAGACCAGTTCAAGCTCCGGATAATGGGCATGGAGATATTCGGCGATAGCCTTTGGGTTGTCGCCATACCCGCCCATTCCTTCTGTAGAGCAAAACACGATTTTATTTTTCTGTATGGGATGCCGCAGAGCTTCATAATGGAATACCATTCGGCTGGCGAACGCTTTCATGCGGCGATAAATGATATAAGCTTCGGTAATTATGTTTTCCATCGTTTTGCTTTTTCCCCCGTATCCGGGCAATCGGTGATGATGCCGTCGACGCCTAGCGCTATGAGCTGTTTCATGCGATCGCGGTTGTCGACAGTCCATGTGTTGACCGTCAGGCCCCAGTCGTGCCATTTTTTGACGCGTTCGGCGGTGACGATCTGCTCCCAGGGATGAATGGCCGAGGCATCGAGTGCCCGGATGTCCTCGGGCAGTACGAAGTCGCTGCTGCAGAGGATGGCGATCTTTGCTGTGCGGTCGGCCTCCCGCAATTTGCGCAGGGAGCCGATGCTAAAGGAGGAGTATAGGACGCGGTCCGCGAGGCCATAGCCTCGAACCATCTCAGCGGTTGCGGCCTCGAGTCCCGGATAGTCATAGGCACCGGTCTTTAGCTCGATGTTGAGCTGGAAGTCATACTTTCCCATGAAATCCAGGAACTCTTGCAGCGTCGGTATCTCTACAAAGCCGAATTCCTCGTGGACGCTGCAAAAGTTAAACGCCTTGAGCTCCGCGAGCGTGTAGGCGCGGACGGCGCCCTCTCCATCACTGGTCCGATCGATGGTTTCGTCGTGGCAGATGACGATCTCGCCGTCGCGCGAGAACTGCACATCGAGCTCGATGCCGTCTGCGCCCATTTCCACAGCCTTGTGGAACGCAGGCATGGTATTTTCCGGAGCGTACTGCTTATCCCATCCACCAGCACCGCGATGTGCCCAGATTTTTGTCTCAGCCAATGACTTCTCCCTCCTTGATCGGCGTCTGCCTTCTCCAGTCGAGGAACTTTTCCATGATATCGGCGAAGGCGACGGATTCGTTCCGCGTCAGCTTGAAGCCGCCGCGCGGATTGCCGTTGATGGCGGAGACGAAGTCACTGAGCTCATAGCGCAGGCCATCGCCGAGGTATTTGGTGAATACTTTCTCGTTCTGCGTGAAATCTTCATAGCAGAGCTCAAATTCGGTTGTCTTCCACCACGGTGCCGGCACGAAGATATAGCCGCGCGTCCCCGATATCAGCAGATGGCCGTCGGACTTCACCTTCAGTCCGGTCTTGGCAGTCGCCAGGCTGTGCGCGTAGTCGAAATACGCCTTGGTATAGAGATCCACGCCGTTGGCCGCCTTGAAGCAGGTGAAGCGAATATCCTGGTAATCGCTCCCGAGCAGCTTGATGATGGGCAGCAGCGTGTAGCTCCCATACTCGGTAAAGCTGCCGCCATAGTCCGCATTCGTCAGCTCGCGTCTCGTATCATCGGGGAATATGCGTGTAAAGCAGGACTCGACATCCCGAATCTCACCGATAACGCCGCTCTGCAGCATGGAGAGCAGACGGATGAAGCCCGGCGTATAAGCCGTCTTTATGGCCTCCATCAGGATGCAGCCATTTTTCTCAGCCAGTTCGAACAGTTCCTCGGCTTCCTCTTTGCGGAGCGCCATCGGCTTTTCACAGAGGACATGCTTGCCGTGCTCCAGAGCCCGCTTCGCGTAGGCGTAGTGGAACTGGTGCGGCGTGCATATATCCACGGCATCTACATGCTCGTAGAATTCTTCCTCGTCGGCTGTAGAGAACTCCAGCTCGAACTCCTCCGCGAACCGTCTGGCGCTCTCGTGATGGAGGTTATATACCCCGACGAGCTCCATGCCGCTGACGTATCTCGCCTCCGGCACGAACCGCTTGGCGATGCGTCCGCTGCCGATCAGCCCCATGCGGATGATCTTGTGATTGTGGATACGCTTCATCGTGCTGGAGATGCCCTTCGTCCGCTCCAGATACCGCACCTCGCAGAAATCCTTCAGATAATCGAACTTCCCCTGCCAATCGGATCCGAGGACGAAGATATCGATATTGTATTTCTGTATATCTTCGACTTTCTGTCCGACGTGATCCTCGACGATGACCTCATCAGCAAAACCGGTTTTTTTGACGTTCTCGATGCGCGTCATCAGGGAGTCTACGACATTGAGCTTGCCTCGCGCCTGATCGAAGCTCTCTGTCGTCACTCCGACGATCAGATAGTCTCCCAGCGCCTTGGCCCGCTCGAGCAAGCGATAATGTCCCTCATGGAAGAGGTCGAACGTCCCATAGGTGATTACTTTTTTCATTCTCTACCATCCCTTCAGCATAGCCGCCAGACTATGCTGTCCATTGTCCTGCTCAATAGGCCTCCGCTAATCTGTCTAACACGAACTGAATGACCTTTTCGCCACAATCGCCATCAGCACTAGCATTCACACCCCGGAAAGCAGCCAGCTGCTTCTCCTTGTCGAATGGCTGTCCGCATATCTGACCGCGCAGGAAATGCGGCAACGTATTGAATGCCCCCTCCTCACAGCCATAGCGCATCCAGCTGGCGATACATCCGAAGCCGGGGCTGTGCTGGGCAGCCTTCTCCGGGTCGATGCTGATTTCCGCTTCCTGGCAGCTGCCCGTCGCGAAATCCAGCTCATACAGTCTGCGCTCGCCGTAATCGAAATATCTGTATTTCATATCGCCATCATCGGGCAGGAACAGGCCGTTCATGTAATACAGATAGTAGTTATTCCTGCTCGGCTTGTCATGCTGCATGGCGGCCGGCAGGAGCCATTCCTCAGCTGCGCCTGTCTGACGATCGACTGCCAGCAGCATATTCCCCCAGCAGGGAGCCAGCATGACTTTATCCTGAGTAAAGGCGGCCGAGCTGAATGGTCTCAACATGCACTCGATCCCCGTAGGGAAATGATGACAGATGAAATCTGGTTTCTGGAGATCATGTACTCCCCATTGCCCTGTCACAGGATTCCAATATATCAAAGCCAGCCCTGCATAGGGCAAAAGCCAAATGAGATCAGCGACCGGGTCATAGGCCATGGCCAGGCAGCCGCTATAGCCATTGATGTTAAACTCCAGCGATTGTGTCTCCATGGTCTCGACATCCACGATCAGGACATGCGCATCGACTGGAGAGGCGATCAGCAGTTTCTCCTGATGCCAGTCGCACCATCCGCCCGGCAGCCATTCGACGCCCACCTGACGGACGATTTCATCATAATGTCCCTTCAGAAAAGCCAGCTCGTCATTTCGCATATCCAGCCGCACGAGCCACGGATAGCGCAAGGGCCGCAGAAATATGTAGTGCCCTACCTCCAAGGCCGCACTAAACAGCCCTGGTTGGGAAGTGAGCTGCGGCAGCGGAATTTTCTTTATGATATCTCCATCTCTCATGACCAAGATATCGTGAGCCTCGAACGGGCATATGTACAGGCGGTCTTCGTACGGCACTATGGCACCATACTGCATCCCGCTGGTATACTCGCTAAGCCGACGAGCAAAATGGAAATGATGACCATCCTCGGCCTGATAGAGATGATTATGGGCCGTCAGCATCCAGTTGCGTTCCGGAGCATTGATGATGGTCTCTCCGCGCCAGTCAGCGGCTTCCGGTTCCCGGTTGAGTAAGTTATTCAAAGCGAATATCGGTTTCCCGCTCACACCGAATAGCGAGGTGATACTCGTGCCTATATCACCTACATAGGCATCGGACAGCGCCACTGTCTGATCCACATCTGGCGTATCATCGTAAATGCCGAAATCCGTCTGCAAAAACCAATCCTTCAGTCGCTGAAACTCTGCATAGTACTCGGAACGCATAGAACGGAACGTCGACTCCAGCAGCGGATGCGGACGCCAGAGCAGACAGGCTTCCGGGCATTGCTGGAAGCAGTGGAATACGTACTTCATCTTCTGCAGGAAGCGATGTGTGTCCTGCAGCATGCCCCCCAGGCTTGTATTGTAGAAATAGATTTTCCGTCCAGCCATCTTTTCCCGCCAGGCTACCGGAGGCTCCGGCGGTGCTGCACACAGTCGCAGGACTTTATCGAATTTCGGCGAGCCCAGCGGCAGTATCTTTTCGCGCGGGATGGCTTCATCGTAAAGCTGTGCTATTTCCTCTGACTGGGCGATGATGTAATCGACATTGGCAAAAGCCGGACAGCTGGCCTGGACATCCCCCATATAGCCAGCCGTACTGAAATACGGTATATATACCAGTATATTGCAGCATTTCTTCAGCTGGTCGCTGTAGTAGGCGCTATCGACGCTCGTGACGGCATTGCAGTTGTCATAGGGATTGTGGAAAAATATGACATCCGGATGCAAGCTTGGGAGGTCGATGGTGCGGCAGTCTACGACCGGGACGTATTCCGGGTATTCATGCAGCTCGTAGTGCCATTCGGCACAGGTACCATCAGGATTGCGATCGGCGTAGGGGATAGGCATGACGATGGCCTCGACATCATCCTGCTCCTTGGCCGCCTGCCAGACACTCTCGAGGCTGTCCCACATGGAGGCTTTATACGGCAGGAACATGACGATTTTCTTCGCACGCTCGGTCGCAAGCATTTTCTGGGTGTAGGCGATGATCTCGTCGAGCAGCTGGCATATAGCAGCGAGCTCACTTGGCTGATTGCCTGTGGGCAGGGCCTTTATGGCCTGCTCTAGTCCCATGATGATGTCGCTGTATCTCTGCTGCTCATGCGGCGTGAGGGCCGTATCCGAGATGTGCTGCATCATCCGCACGATGCCATGTGCCTCGCGCAGCGGCGCGGCGCTCTGCCTTGCCCTGGCGCGAGCGACTTTGCGCGCGAGCATCTGGAGCTGGCTCGCGAGTTTTTCCTTCGTGCTGTTCTGCATACAGCATCCTCCCTGATCCATCTGTCTCTAGGCATACGAAAAGGCTGTCGCGGATGGCATGGATATATCCTGCGCATCGCACGACAGCCTCTGGGCTGAGTGTTCTGTTGCACAAAGTGAGCATCTGCACCTATGCGCAGATGCCCGGCCTACCATTGACCATTCGCCATTGCCTGTACTGACTATATTATTTATATCGTCAGTGTAGCGGGGATGATTAAGAATCCCCTTGATATATGTATTCGCCTCAGGACGGGAAAACCCTTTTTTGCAGGTCAGTCCGGGGGCATTTGTCATGGCGAATGGTAATCGGCAGTCTAGCTGCAGCTAGTCGCGTGCTATATAGACATGCTTACCGCAGAAGGCGATACCGTAACACCAGATGTTCTCCACGCCGGATTCTTTCAGTTCCGTAGTATAGGCTTTCTCCTCGATCTGCGCGAGCGCCTCTTGCGCCCTGGTCTCCATATCCTCGGGCGTCTCGGCGACCTTGAATTCCATCACGACGCCGGGGTTAGCTGTGTCGCGCGGCACCAAAGCGAGGTCGAACCTACCGTAGCCGCTCTCGCGGTTCGACTTCACCTCATAGCGGCGGCCGATGGCCAGCATGGCTACGAGTCCGAGCATGAAGCCATGGTAGAAGCTCTCCCGGTTCGCCGTGTCGTACGTGCTCACAATCCTCAGCAGGATTTTCTGCAGCCGCTTCTCAAACTCCGCGATATGCCCATGGAACAGACTGCGCCGGAGAATAACGAACTCATTGATATCCAGTCCAGTGGCGATATGCTTCATGATTTCGCTTGAAAATACCGACCGTATCTCTCGGTTCGGTATGCGCAGCTCGTAGGTGCTATAGCCATCATCGTCATCCTGCGCCTCGCTGACCACCGTGAGATAGCCCGTCGTCAGTAGGAGCGTATAAAGTGCGCTGTCGCTATACCGCAGGTCGCTGTACACGATGCGTTCATCAACCTGCGTCCAGACCGTTCCTCCCTCCAGCAGCGTCCGCATCTCCTGCAGCCGGTCAGCGCCAGCTTCTTCCAGCATGTCCTGCAGGATGCCGTTTGATGAGGTATTCATCCAGTAGGCACTGGGCTTGTTATTCTTGCGGAAGAAGTATATGACTGACCAGGGATTATAGATCTCGCTCTCGCCGAAGCGGTAGCCATCATACCAATCCTTTATTACAGGAAGTTGTTCTGGATGTCCCAGATCATGCGCCATTTTCTCTACTTCGGCGTACGTGAAGCCAAAGACATCGCTATACGTATCGCTGAGCACGGAGCAGACTTCGAGATTGTTGAGGTCACTGAATATGCTCTCCTTCCCTACGCGCAGCACACCGGTGAGGATGGCGAAGTCCAGATACGGATTGCCCTTCAGCGCATTGCCAAGGAAGTTCTTCATGAAGGCGATGCCTTCGTCATAGTAGCCGCATTCCCAGCTGTTCTGGATGGGCACATCGTACTCGTCGAGAAGCAGGATAATGGGACGACCATAGGCCTGTTGAAGGAACTTGCAGAGCTTCAGCAGGCTTAGCTCCAGATCGACCTTGTCAGCCTTATAGTTTTTTACCCGCTCAAAGTAATCGAGGTCGGCCGGATCTAGTGCTGCATTGCTTACAGCCTCCGCATGACTGCGGTAAAGCTCACCCATTGTATTACTGAAGTTTTGCAGCAGTTCGGCAAACGTCGGCTGCTTCAACCCCCGCAGCGTCAGGAATATCGTCGGCGACCCACCCCGGCGCGCCAAGTACTCAGTTCCAGCTCTGTCGATAGCCAGACCATCGAAAAGATGCTCTGTCTCGTCCTTTTTCTCGATGGAAAAGAAGTAGTCCAGCATGCTCATGGTCAGCGTCTTGCCGAACCGTCGCGGCCGCGTGATCAGCGTGACCGCGCTATGACCATCAATGAGCTGGCGGATGAAGTCCGTCTTGTCCACCAGATAATAATCCTCGCGTAGTTTCTTGAAGTCATCGATGCCAATCGGCATGTTCCGCTTCATCATGGCCACTCCCCTCTATGGTTCACGCCTTAGTCGTCTTTGCTCAGTTTCTGAAACGTCTTCGCCTGAGTCGAAGATTTATTCGCATGCTCCATATAGTAGCGTTCCTCCTCTGGCAAATTATCTCTGTCAAGGTACCAGGGCAGATGACGCAGCCATAGTCTGCCTGTCGTGCGAACGGCATAGAACAGGCTGTAATGGCGGATAGGCCGGTATAGTGCGAATGTCGTATCGACTGGTGCGAAGTAAACATTCTTTTCCAACGGCACCTTGTAAAAGTTCTGATGTTCTGCCTGTACATTTTCTTTGTCCCAGAAAGTTATGTCGCTATATTCGATACCGAGCCCAGCTTTTTCAACCATAGGATAGCGCTGCAACAAGCGGAACAGACGCAGCAATACATCTGCCGGACAGTCATCGACCGGCACTACATCTGAGTCTGTATAGGCATATACGGTCTTTATCTGCAGCTTATCAAGTATTCCCGACAGCCATATGGCTATATGACCGAGATTGGGGAGATAGATAACACGTATATTCGGATGATTAGCTATGCTGGCATAGTAGTCAAGCAGGGGCGGGTAGGTAGAAGCATTATCGAGGATATAAATGCAACGATAGCCCGCACGCAGCAACCATTCCACGAGTCTACGCAAATATGTGACACGGTCACGCGAATTGATAAATATAGGGATATCGCGCCAGCCAATGCCGTGTGGCAAACGAAGCGGCTCACGCGGCAGCATATCCAGCGAATGGTAGCCCTGTTCCTCTGCTTTGTTTATGGCTGCCTGATAACGTATCGTCTCGTCATCAATGCCACTGTGCTGAAACAATGCCCGAGCGGTATCGAATTTACCGAGACAGGCATAGGCTACCCCCATATACTTGAGGACATCGTAAAACAAACTCATACGGAATCTCCGTACCAGCCGCATCCATTCTCCCATATAGGCCAATGCTGCCAACGGCCTTCCCTGATATAGCTCTGATATGCCGACAAAGGCTAGTGCTTGATAGCCGCCGCTGATAATGCCACAAGCATCATCAGCCGGTGTCAGCAAAAGTTTGAGCATATTATTCATTATGATATTAGCAGCACTATAGACATCATATGTGCTCATAGCATGCTGATAAGCTTGCTGCGTCTCCATTGATAGAGAAGCAGCCGCTGCATCGGCATACACCACCAATCTCTCATGTACAGCGGTATCATCTCCGTAGCGCATATGCCCGCCAGATATGATGTGCTGCTTGAGTATTGTGAGCAACTCCTCACTATCCGGTATTTTTCGGTAATCGCCGAGCAGGACGATTTCATGATACACCTGCCCATCGATAGCCTGGCGCACCGCCGCAATATCGAGCGTTGCCTCACTCATGCTGCCCTCTGCTGGACCGACGTATGTCATATGAATATTCGAACGCGTCAGTCGCTCACCGAGACGACTCCCTGTGAGCCCTTGCACTTCGAGACCAGGGTACCGGTTCAGTAAATCATATACGTTACCGCCTAACCCAGCATTGACTAGCAACAGACGCGTGCCAGGTGTCAGTTGTTCCGGCAACAATCCCTTGATGATGTCATCAGTATAGCCATCGCACAGTATCTCACTTATACCGCTTTTACCCATAATAACACTCTCCTCTACTGCGACATGACTATATCATCAATCATACAGCTTTCCTAATCACCTATCATTATACCATACATCACAGCCAGGCAGGCTGGCTTTCCACGCTGACGCCTTATTCCAGCTCTCCCGTCAGCCTGGCGGTGCTCTTCCAGCATATCATTCCCACAAGGCTGCTATAGCTCCTGGCAGTAGCAGCTGCCACAGTGCAGCATAATCAGCACTGACTGCAGTGAGGCATTTTGTCAGCCAGCCAGTCTGCTCCAGCACATAGCGACGGAAAAGTATATCAGACAAATGAGCCGAGGGCCAGCAATGCAGCCTGCGCAAGCCCTGCAACATATCTGTGCCGTCGCCGAGCAGCAGAGGCTGCCCCTGGCTGTCGAGATCAATGAATTGCTGCTCGTCACTCCGTTCTCCATTCGCCATAACGAATGACGGCTCTGGCTGAGTGAGAAGGACCGTAGCCATAGAGCGCCAGCGGGCCATATCGATTTCATCGCCGGCCAGCAGATACTGCACCAGCTCGCCCTGCACCATGTCTGAGAGGATATTCGCGAGCTCGGTGGCCTCTCTGCCGATAGCCAGATATATGGCCATATCTTCAGGCTGTCTCTCGAGGAATTCTGTCAGCTGCTGCTCGGTTCCATCATCCAGCGCTACTGTCGGATTGATTGCTACTATATATTGCAATGTATCGTAGCTCAGCTGCTCTACGCTATGCAGTGTCCGTGCGAGTGCTGCCATATCCCCCATATAGAACATGACGATGGTAATGAGACGCTCCTGATCGAGGGCATCGCGCTGGGCGCTGGCATCGGCTATGGCCTCAGCCGTCAGCAACATGCGCCGCCGGGCGCTGGCAGTAGTACTGACAGCCGTATAACGCAGCCCGATTTCGCCCCACTCGTGCGGCAGGCTGACCTGTGTGGGCTCCATGAGACGTGGCAACTGTACGTGGCCGGTACTCACATATTCCTCGAAGACCTTGCGCCAGTGATTCGCCATGCGCGTGTGCCGCGAGTATTTCGCAACGTTCGTGAGCCAGCCGCTCACAGCCTTTGCCGCTACCTGAGCCTCGCTGCGCCAAGGGAAATGCGCGATGCGCAGTCCCGGTATCGTGGCTGCCTGCAGGGCCTCGGTGTGCCCGTCTTCTCCCATGATGAGGCAGAGATGATTGCCCTGAGCTATGGTCAGCCCCGTCGCTGCTGCGGCCTCGCGTCCCACGACCACTTTCTCGAGGGTACTATTCATCTGACGCTCGCGTCGTGCTCCATTCAGGATGAATTTCTCAGGCTCCCATGGCTCGGTCTGGTAGTTCACCCAACGCAACGAATGCACCTTGCCACTGTCGAGCTGCTGCAATCTCAACCGAGCTGCCGCCAGTGTCTCCGCCGAATCAGCTACTATCAGCTCATCGGCATCGAGTGCCACAACGATATCACAGCCATCGGCAAAAGCTTGCTGCATAAGGGCCGTCACGCACTCGGCCTGTCGCTGCGCCATAGTGCTGATATGCGTTACCGTGAGCGGCAGGCCTTCGGCTGCCAGGGCGCGCAATATCTCCGGTGTCCGATCGGTACTACGGTGCTCGACGATGTACAGTGCATCCACCAGCCGCAGATGATGACGCACGAACCCCTCGATGATGTCCTCCTCGTCACGTACCATCGCCACTATCGCCACGCGACGTGGTAAGCTTGTATTATCGTGTAATGACATCGACTATGCCCTCCTATGAAATCCCACCAACATGCACATGGCGCAGCTTCGTCATGCGCCTGCGACGCTCCAGTTCGAGCTCATCCCTGTGGGCGAGCAATTCGCGGTAGGCATATATGCGCTCCTCGTAGTGATTCGCGAGCATCCTGTTCTCCCGGACATAGGCATAGGCCAGCTGAGCCGTCTCCCAGCGCAGCAAAGGATTCTCTATGAGCAGTGATAGCAGCTGGCGGAGCTCGCGCAGATCGTGATAGAGGAATCCTGTCCGGCCATCACGCAATGTGCGGGCATAGACCGTAGGTGCAGCCAGTGCTACCGTTCCGCAGGACGCTGCCTCGATGAATTTCAGATCGGATTTGAGCCGGTTGAAGGGCGTATCTCGCAGCGGCAGCAGGGCGATGTCCGCCTGCTGCATGGCTGCAAGATATGTATCATAGGGTGCAATCTCTCCATCGCTGCCGCCGAAGTATTCCTTGTTTTCCGCTCTGAGCGCATCATAGAATTCGCGATTGCCCACTACGAGGAAGGATAGCCGTGCCCCATAACGCTGGATGGCTTCATCCAATACTGGCATGATTTCCTGCCAGTCCTCGCGACGATTGATAGCGCCGAAGAAAATGGTAGCATGGTCCGATGTGAGATCAGGTTGCCGGAGCGGCGGCAGGCTCGCCACCTGGTTCTCGACAGTCAGTACATAGGGATTGTACTCGCGGAATACATCGGCCAGCGCCGGCGTCGAGGTCTGGACGACATGGACACCGACGAATGCACTATAGGCAGGATCCGTGTGCCAGTGAAAGGGAGCATCATCAAACTCGTTTATGAGCAGACGGTGCTCCCCTGCCAGAGCCGAGAATACCGCCTCGGCATTCTCGCTATTATTCAAGTGACAGCGCTGTATCATGCATATCTGCTCGTCACCTCTGAGCCGGCTCACATCCGGATAGCCATATTTCTCCCGTATGATCACGCCCGGCTCCGTATTGCAGCAGATTGTTGGCAGAGTAGTGCGTATGTGGGCCGTTATCGGCTCGGCTGCAAATGTATGTATCCGCAGTGGTGGAGCCATCGTGCGGAATAGCCGGATTACAGTCATATCTATCCAGCTCATGCGCGAATAGCCTTGCAGCGGCAGTCCGGTCAGGGCCCCCTCCAACCAATCCTTGGAGTCCGCTGCTCCGGCTGTCAGCACTATCTGGCCATCTTGCGAGAGAAATCCACAAAAATAAGCCAGACGCCCCGCAGCCTCGCGCTCGTGTCCGCGCCAAAAGGCACCATGTATCATGATGCAGTCGAGCTCATCGAGACCATAACGTGATAGATCTATATCCCAATCCTTCTCCACTGCCGCCCGGTCCAGCACCTTGGCCGCCTGCCGCAGCTTGTCCCTATCGCTATCGATACCGAAATAGCGGCACTCAGGCTGTATCTCCTTGAATCGCCTGCCGGTCACGCCCACTCCACAGCCCATCTCCAGCACGCTCCGGGCACGCGGCGGTATGAGACCGGCAAGTGATAGCTCCGCGTCTGTCATCAAGTCCATTCCTTTCCTGCTCCTAAATCGCATTCTCCAAAATCATATATAGTGTACTGTACTATCTCCCTGAGCCATCATCTGGCAAAGCAGCCGGAAGCCCTCTAGCACATGCCTGACTGTTATCGTGGCGATACAATGCTGTTCGTCGGAGTGATTGCAGCCACTCAGCCGACCGCTCATCTGTCGGCAGTCATCGAGAGCCCGCTCGGCGAGCACTACGACGCTCGGGACTTGATAGGGCGCAAATGATACCGGGAAGCTCCACGGCTGCAGGGGTATCTCCCGTGGCCAGCAGTTCGGCTCGAGTACTGGCACGCCACAGGCCGCCGCTATATGAGCGGGACCTGTATCGTTGCCGATGTACATGCTGCATTCATTTATCACAGCCACCGTTTCAGTCAGCTTCAGCCGTCCCGTGAAATCGTACACCCGCCCCCTCGGCAGCGCCCCGGCCATATAGCTGGCGGCCCCGCTATCACCGGAGCCCCCCACCAATAGGAAGCGTGTCCTGGCCTGCTGGATGAGTATGCGCTGCAGCAGCTGGGCATAGCTCGCCACCGGCCATTGTTTGTTCCGCACCGTTCCGCCGACTGATACAGCTATCAGGCGGTACGCAGCGCCATTCTCTGACAGCAGCCCGGCATCACGCAGCATTTCCTGAGCCCGCTCGGTCGCAGCCTGGTCAGTCCAGGCCTCGATGGAGCGGTCGGCTACAGGGCTATAGAGCATAGCGTCAAATACTGCCAGATGCCGGTCGACGATATGGCACGCATCAGCGGCAATCGGCAACCAATCCGTAATGAAGCCATCCCACTCCTCCCTGCTCCCCCAGGGAACGCTCATGTAGTAGGGCGCCCGTGCCGCGATACGCCGCCGCGCCCCCATGATGTAGGCCAAGAGATAAGCCTGCACGTATACAGAGCAGACAAAGGCCATATCGAAGCGTCGCTCAATCAGATGATGCGACGCGATGAACTGCACCATGAGCGGATAGGAATAGGCAAAATCATGCTCGAGAAAATCAGCCGGACCGACTGCCACTTCGTCCACATAGGGACAGGCTGCTGCCATATCCCGCACACGCTCATCGCATATCAAGGTGATATGCGATACTGGATATAATCTGCGCAGCTCGCGTAGACAGGGCGATGTCAGGATAAAGTCGCCAATAGCGCTGTCGACAATGATCGCTATGCGCGCTAGTCCACCATTGCCCGACTTCTGCAGCTGCCTTTTCTCTAGCATCGGTTCCAGGCGCCGCATTAGTTCAGCGGCAGAAAATTTTTCTGCCGTAAAAATTTCTCTGCCGTAATCTACTAAAATCTTTGCTACATCGTCCAAATAATTCACTTCTCCCCAGCATGATTGCCGTTATAGAAAAACTGTATCAGTCCCTCTGCAACTCGAGGCACTGGCTAGCCAGTGCCTCGAAGGCTGCGACTATCGCCTCGGGCGGTATCGTCGCTATGCAGTGTGCTACGGGCGAGATGCAGCCGCCGTAGACGAGCACCTCGCGGCAGCGGCCTATGGCATGCTCAGGCCGCAGAGCGACATAGGGCGTCTGCCAGGGTGCGAAGCGGCAGACACTGCTGAATATCGGTGAGAGCGCATTATCCTTGTCGAGCGGATCGCGTGAGAACTCGATCACCGGTTTCCTGGCTGCGGCGGCCATGTGCATGACACCGGTGTCATTGCCTATATACATGTCCGACTGGGCCACGACAGCCTCCGTCTCGGGCAGACTCAGCCGCCCGCAGAGGTCCAGCAGCACCATCCCCGGCAGTAGGCCAGCCAGCTCCTGTGCCTCCGCTTGCTCTGCCATACCACCTACTACTATGCAGGCTACATTGTAGCGACGGGCGATCTCGCGCAGGCCTATAGCCAGTTTCGGCAGCGGGTATTTTCGCGTAGCAGCTCCCGCCCCGATACCGACGATGATGCGCAGACTATCCCCGGGCAGATCGCTCAGCATCCGTTCTGCTTTCACGGCAGCAGACGTACCATACCAGAGCTCGAGTGACTTATCCTCTGCCGGGCACCCCAAAGCCTCGAGCAGATAGAATATGCGCGCCACCTCGTGCGTATATTGTCTGGGTGTCAGTACCGCCTGGGTCAGCAGGCACTCGGTCGGACTCGGCTCTGCCGGATAGCCATAGATCTCGAATACCCGGTCACCGAAATCAACGCGCTCGCGGGCTCCGCTCAGATACAGCAGGCATCGCCGATAGTCGCGGTACTCCGGCCCCCACATCTTCGCAATGGCCAGCGTGAAACGCCGTGGCCATATCTGCTCCCGCAGCACCGGCTCCATGGCTGCGAGATCTCTGACATCGCATTCCCCGGCCAGCGGTATCAGCTCATTGATATACGGGCATTCCGCCACCAGCGGTATGAGCTGAGGCCGGACGAGCGCCGCTATGAAGGAGCGCGGATGCGAGCGCCGCAGCTCGCGCAGAAAGCCGCTCGTGAGCACCGTATCACCGATGGCATCGATGAGCAACACCAGGATTGACGGCACGGCCAGCTTATCAGTCGTCGCATTCCGATACCCGGCCGCTGCGAATTTCGGTTCCAGTCGTTCTTTCATATGCCGGCCATCTGCCATGCCACCAGTATGCAGTCGATTCAGCTCCGCATGTACAGACTGCTCCAAAGCTATCATTCTCGTATCACTCATACTATCGTTCTCTTCATCCTATCTTGCCGCACGCCAGGCAAGCTCTTCTCTCAGAAACATATGCCATAACGCCGTATGCTATTTACTCCGACTGTCTGATGTCGCTGATGATTCCTATCCCCTTTGCCCAGCTATTCACTCTGATGTCATCATAGCAAAGAAATCACCTGGTCCTAGCAGGATATGCCGAGCAACTGACTGTTCCGCTGAGCATTCACGCATCATCTCTGCAGTTCCTGCATAAAGGCAGCCTTATTCTCCTGCGGCGTTGTCGTCGGCCGGCCGAGATCAGCCCTGGCACCGATTGCCGACTTGACCTCGAGGAATACCGTTCCGGCTGCGTCCTTGGCTGACTGCAGAGCCTCGGCCAGCTCGTTTTCATCCTTGGCCGAGTAGACGGCAGTGTAACCGCAGGCTCTGGCTATGCCCATCATATCGGCGTTGCCCGCTACCGTCGGCATACCGCCCACCGTCTCATGCGCGCCATTATTGATGAGCACATGGATGAGGTTCTGCGGCTTTTGCGCACCGATGACCGCCAAGGCCCCCATGTGCATGAGGGTCGCGCCATCGCCATCGATGCACCACACCCGCCGCGTGCTGTGCAGGGCGATGCCTAGCGCTATCGAGGAGCTATGCCCCATCGAGCCGACAGTCAGGAAATCATGGCCGTGTCCCTCGCCCCTAGCCTCGCGTATCTCGAAAAGCTCGCGGCTGGCCTTGCCAGTCGTCGATACGATGATATCATCGCCTGCGGCTGCGACAATCTGCCGCAGTATATCCTCACGCTTCATACTGTTGCCATTGCGGTACACGACTTTCTCGTCATACGTCAGCGCGCCTTTTTCTACGACGAAGGCCACATCCTTGCCCATCTGCAGTTCCTGCCGATAGCCTCGCATCACTTCATCTAACTCTACGGATGTGGTGTCCTTCGTTATGACGAAGTTCCTGATATCCATGACATCGAGCAGTTTCCGTGTGACCTGCCCCTGATATACATGCTGCGGTTCATCCTTCACTCCCGGCTCGCCGCGCCAACCGATGACGAATATCATCGGTATGGCATAGACCTTATCGGAGAGCAGCGAGGCCACCGGATTTATGATATTCCCCTCGCCGCTGTTCTGCATATAGACGACCGGCACACGTCCCGTAGCGAGATGATACCCCGCCGCCAGGGCTGCACAGTTGCCCTCGTTAGCCGCTATGATATGATGATGCCTATCGATACCATAGGTATTCATCAGATAGTTACACAGCGGTTTCAACTGTGAGTCCGGTACGCCGGTGTAGAAATCGGCCCCGAGAATGTTTACGAATTCCTCAATCTTCATAGCCGTTACTCCTATATATCATGGTCTGACTAAAAAGCTCATTTTACGAGACAATCCCTGGTGCCATCCCCCATTTGCCATTGACTGACACGCATCTCATAGCAATCCGCCTGTATAAATACACAGAAAGTGTGTTCCCGTCTGCAGTTTTTCCAATATTTTCAATCCATCCACCCTGCCATCCTGCATTGCCTCCAGCAGCCAGCCTGACTTAGCCAAAGTGGCGCGCCTGAACAACAGGTCCGAGATATTCAGAATCATATCAGATCGTTGCTGCATCACCTGATACAGCGTCTGCATGGCTATTAAGGATATGCTTGCTCCCATCAGAGCACTATCGATGCCAAACACACGGCGCCATGAATCCGTCAGCCTCGCTATGACATTTTCTTCCTCATTGGCCTGCATTGCTGCCATCATACTACGCAGAGCCGAATTATCCAGCACCTGCCCCGGCCACAGCCAGGCCACGAAATCACCATCGACCGTCTCTTCCAGCCGCTGCGCTATCTCCCGCTGCCACTTCGTTCTTTCGTCAGCCTCACTCGAGCACAAATATATGGATATATCATCGGGCTGTGCCTCTAGCAGGCTGAGCAGATGTTTCTCCTCAGCAGCGGTCACCCCCATCATCTCGATGACCACATATTGCACATCATCGTACGGGTACCGGACAGCGCTGCTGATGCTGGCCTCAAAGTCATCATACAGACCAGGAACATACGGCAGTATGAGCGTCAGCCGGCCAACTGAGTGATGCTCTATAGCCAGTTCATTGGCTATGTTTTGGGCCGTCAGCATGACATTGTACAGGCCCCGAACCGGATTCACGCCCGTGTATTTCAGTGGGAGCCGGCACCACTCCTCTGGTAAATCATAGGCTACCGCATTCTCAATGGGCGGCAGAGAGACATGCCCTGTGGTGGCGAATTCCTTAAAGCCACCAGACCAATGAATCGCGTACATAGTGGCAGTTGTATATCTCATTACATTGTTCAGCCAGCCGGCTACCACCTTACTCACCATCTGCTGCTCACTGCGGTAAGCAAAATGCGCCAACATAAGTTTTTCTATATGATTGGCTGCAATGGGTCTGAAGTTTCCATATTCGTCAGCAGCAGCTGCTGATACCATATGATTGCCAGCGTCCATCTTGAGATGCCTATGCTGCCATATATCAGCGCCTACCAATACCTTCCTTAATTTGATACTGGGGTCCTGCTCCCGATAGGCTCCATCGAGTATGAATTCATTCTCCCGCCAGTTATCAGTCCTGGATAGATAGTACGCCCAATCATAAATATGATCAGGAGAGAGGTTTTGAAGATATGCCCGGCACTCCGCTATGCTCATCCCTGTCCTCGGCACGAGCATCTCATCAGCATCCAGAGCCGCCACCAGTTGGCAGCCATCGGCGATGCTGATATTCACCAGCTCGGTCATGACCTCTTTCTGCATATACTGCATGTCATCGAGCCGACATATCCTGAGCGGCAGGCCCTCAGCAACCAGCGCCTGCAGTATATCGTATGTCCGATCGGTACTGCAATGGTCAGCGATATACATCGCATCGAATATGCGCAAATGATGGCGCACGAAGCCCTCTATGACATCCTCCTCATTGCGCACCATCGATACTGCTGCCAGTCGGCAGGCAAATCTGTCAGTCTTCACGTCAATCCCCCACTATCTTGCGCTAAACAATATCATTATTATTTTTCCGCCAGGATGTACCACTGATAGGCGTCCAGGTCGAAGGGCTGCGCTCCATTCCGCAGGAATGGCAGCAATGCTTCGCGCAGACGCGTCTGCTCCTGATTCAGAGGAACCTTGTTACAGCCGAGTTCTCTCATATGGTACCCCGCCTGAGTCACGAGCTCGACAGCCTCATTGCGGGCAAAGAACCGTAAATGTGTGCGATCTAATATGCCAGCACTCACATACTGCCAGTGGGCGCTGAGCATCTCCTCGATGACGGATATATGTGATACATTCGGCAGACTGATGACGATGCGCCCGCCAGGACGCGTATACTCGTACATCCGCCGTACCATCGCCCAAGGATCGCGCAGGTGCTCCAGGATGTCTCCCATCATGACCGCTGAGAACCGGTTCCGCCACTCTGGCTTGTCAAGAGTCTCGATATCTATATTCTCCACCGGAGCAAATGTCGATGCGATAGCCGCCGAATTCGGGTCGAGCTCGATGCCATGCAAGTCAGCTGCCGGATTCGCATCGTGCACATACATGAGGTCCATACCGCAGGCACAGCCGGCCACGAGCATAGAGAAGTCACTAGCGGTATAGTCCAGATGATTCAGCATATCGCGACGCATATGCAGCGAATATCCGGGCCTGATATGCCACTGCCGGGCCAACAACAGCTGCCCGTCCCTTTCGTCGGCAGCTATCTGGTCAGCATCCCTGGTCTCACCAGCCTGCACATAGGCCCCTGGGCAGCGCCGGACCGCCCAGCCCGCCTGCCAGAGACGGATAGCCAGATCCAGGAAGCCCTCCCGGTAGTCGCCATACAGCTCGCGCACTCCGCCGACGTCTTGCCAGGCGGAGCATCGCAGCAGCATGCAATGCCCCTCCAGGAATACTGTCGCCTCATCCGGCTCCACGGGCCGCGCCTCTGCGGCAGACTCGAGCTCGTTCAGATCGCGGCATTCGATGCCTGACACATTGTTGTATACCCAATAGGCCGCACTGCACATGGCATACACTGCTCCTGCCTTGGCTCTCTGTCCCGCATACCCATCGAGCGCCTTGCGCAGGCGGCTCCATGTGACCTGCGGTATCAGCGTTCCTCCTCGCAGAACTAATATATTCTCTCCGTGTGCGCTGGCGATGCCCTCATTGAGCGAGGCCATCCAGCCTTTTTTTTCGGTATGATGTATGAGCCGCACGGCCTCCACCGCTGCAAGCCAGTCTGCCGTACCATCTTTGGAGCCATCATCGACGACGATATACTCTCCGGCTGCATCACCGATTGTCTCGCCGAGCACAGCCAGCGTATCCTGCAGCAGCGGTAGTTCATCGCGCGTTATTATGACTACGCTTGTATCCATCTTCGACCTCCATTAGTCCTTTAGTTTTTTGCTATATCTTCCCGCAGTTGCTCCACCCGCTGCATTACCATCCTTGGCGTTATCAGCTTCGAACACTCAAGCTCTTTATCCGTCCCAGCATGGCGCGGGCAGAATGATTTGAGGAATTCCTCGTCCAGGGCGTTGAAACAGCTGCCGCAGGACAATGGGTTCCAGACGCGATAGGGTGTAGCAAATTCGTACCAGGGCCACGAGAAGCCGCAAATCAGCACGACCGGACAGCCGGCCATATGCGCGAGGTGCGAGAGGCCGCTGCCGAGGCCGATAAAGAACTCGGCATGCGCCAGCATATCGGCACGATCAGTCAGTGGACGTGCTCCCGTGAAGTCCTCGGCCCCCTCAGGCATATCTACCTTATATGGCCCGCTGCTCTGTGTCCTTTCCTTATCGATGCAGAGCACCCGATACCCCATTTTTTTGAGCTCTCCTACTACTATCTCCCAGCCGCCCGGATATTGCCAGCACTTATTCACGCCGCTGGCCTGCACGCCGATGCATACATAGGGCTCCGCAAGCCCGACAGGCCGCGGCCCGGCCGGCCATCTGATCGGATGTGCCGGACGGTCGAGACCGCAGATGAGCTGCCCCACGCGCTCCATCGGCACCTGACGGCCATCTATGGGGAGATAGTTCGGCGCATCGATGCCGAAACCGAAGTAGAATGTCGCATAGGTATCGTCATCGATATGCTCCTGCAGCGGCAGATCCGGGTAAACGCGTTTCACCAAACCATGCAGATGATTATGCATGAAGCAGGTAGCCCGGATGCCATATCGCTGCTGCATAGCAGCGATATACGGCAGGAATACCACCGTATCACCGATGGCACCGCTCACGTTGATGAAATGCACCTTCGTCCCTGGCTCGAGTGTGAATACGTGCGCGAGCACCAGCTCGCCCGCTTGCCAGACCTCGACTTGCCAGTGGATGTAGTACTTCTCGACCGAGATGAGCAGTACATCAGAGGCATCCTCATCGAGGAATACCTTGCATGAATCATAGTCGGATATACGCACATGATAGTCTCCCTGCGGCACCTGCAGCCGCAGACCGCAGTTGAAATCAAGCCGGAGCCCTGGCACCGCTGTCTCACCGGTCACATCGCCGAGCATAGCCTCGAGCCGTGCGAAGAAAACCATCTGCTCCTGGAAGAATCGCTGAATGTCGGTATGTATATACTCGCGGCACGAGAAATAGCGCACTTCTTGCACGGGCTTACTACCTCCTATGATGATCTTTGCTTATTTCCTCGGCTATATCAGAGCCATACTCCTGGAGGAATTTCTGCCTGTCAGCCTCATATCCCTCTACTGACGGCTCTACACTATTGTGCATACATAGCGGTCTCGTCTGAGGTAGTACCACGGTTTGGAAATGCTGTCGCCGGAACTCGTAGGCCTGAGAGACATCGTAGAAATGCCATCCCCGAAAGAGATCTGTGCGCCAAGGCATATCGTACTGCGTAGCGAGCAACAATCCATCGAGAGCTGCTGCATTCTGGCTGCTTTTCCGGTCACATCTATATACATAGTTCCGGAATTCCCCCGTAATCTTATCCCGTATCGAACCGATTTTCTCCCCCTCCCACCAGATACCATTGGCTGGCATATTGCGAGCTCCGACTACACCAGCCAGGCCATACTCAGGATGGCGACGAAACTCCCGCACGAGCCTCACGAGGAACTCCCTATCTGTTATCCAGACATCCTGATGCAGGTATATCTTGTACTTTGCATCTGAGCACTCCATAGCCTGCTGGTAGCCAGCCGTCATCGACTCTTGGGAAAACCAGCATTTTGGCGATTGAATATTACTTTTATATCATCAGCCCGTTCCTGCTCCTCGCGCAGCCATTGCGCTGAGCCATCTGTCGAGGCATTGTCTACTATGATCAGCTCATAGCTGCCCGCGGCCGTATGCCGCCTGATGCTGGCTATACATACCTGCAGGTATGCGAGGGTATTGTAGCTTAGTATGACTATGCTGGTCAAATGCTCACAGCCTTTCATATAAAGTGTGAAATCTGCTATAATATCTATATCGAATAAATGACGTCCACGATAAAACTCATGTGAGATAAGGATTTATCATGAAAAAGAAAGTCATCGTCTTTAGCAGCCGCATCACCCATCCGGCCGTATGGCCGAACACGGTGAGTCTCGCCCAAGCCATAGCTTCCCTAGGTTTCTCCGTCGAGCTATGCGATATAAACGCTAACGGCTTCAAAGACCTCTATCGCTGTCTGAGCATCATCCAGGAATACCCTGACAGCCTAGCCTTCACACTAGGCATAGCCGACTGCGGGCTGAAAGCCCCCGATAGCAACTATAACTGGCAGCCGGTTCCCCGTCCGGCGGCCATACCGCATGTAGCCTTCCTGTTCGACACTCCATATAATGAAGGAGCGGTCCGCGGTACTATGCAACACAGCATGCCCAGACTCATGCTGACGATGATGGATCGTGACTCGCTACGGTACATGGATACTTTCTATCCGGAAACGCATAAGATATTCCTGCCCGTGGCCGGTACCGAGGCTGACGCCGACATCGATGAGCTGATGAGCCGCCCCCGTCCCATCGGCCTGCTCTACTGCGCGAGCAACTGGGGCATCGATATCGTGCGAGCCTGGCACCTGCCCGACTGGACGGATGCCGCCGCTGTCCCTCTGCTCGACGATGTCGCCGAGTACATGATGACGCACCCCGTCACGACCGTGCGGGCCTTTGAAACCATACTGCATACACGCGGGCTCGACGAGCCGGAATATATGCGCCATATGCAGCCCTATTTCTGGCCCATGCTGCGCTATATAAAGCCGTATCGCCGCCAGAAGGGTCTATCCCTGCTGGTCGGGCACGATATACCGGTCCATGTCATCGGCGACTACTGGAAGGACACCCCATTTGCGCAGAAGCTGGCCATCCATCCGCGGGTGAGCTATGACGAATTCCTCCAGCTCATCGGCCAGGCCAAAGCCATATTCAGCGACATGGGCGAATTCAACAACGGCGGCCACGAGCGCGTCTTCACGGCCATGCTGCACGGCACAGCCGTCGTGAGCGAATACAGCCGGTATCTGGCCGAAGAATTCACTGCGGGCAAGGATATCATATTCTATGACTTCGACAAGCGTACCAAAAATCTATCGCTCATACCGCAGCTACTCAGCGATGACGCCTATCGCGGGTCCATGGTGCGCCGCGCCTACCAGAAAGCTTACGCTCGCCATCGCTGGCTGAACCGTGCCCGCGCCCTAGTAGATGCTTTGGCGCTGCTGTATCCGGAGCGCTTTGTCTAGGCAGTTCTGATTGGGCACTTTTACCCGCTTATCCCTCTGATTCTCTGTCCATACTCGATGTAGGATATGTCCGGACTCATCTCTGTACCGAGATGAGCGCAGCCGCCGGCCTCTCCGCGGACGAATTTATGATAGTCGCCGTAGGTACGAGTTAGCACTTCATCATAGCCTGCAGGCACCGGGACCTCTATCATTTCAAATGGCATGTATTCCACTTCCTGGAAAGCCTCACGTGGCATAGCTTTCCAGGGATTTTCTGTGCCCTGCATCTCGTAGCCGGTGAAGTTCACCTGCCTTGATTTTCCGAAATGATTTGCCAGTAATGTTTCTATATCCGCAAATTTATCAACTGCTTTTTCAGTCATAAAATGCCTCAGCGCACTTTCACTCAGCCTGTTTTGTCCCTTAGCAATCATGTTGTTCATTGCATCTGGCTGAGTCATCGCTATGAATAGCTCAACGACAGCGCTGATAAGTCCCCGTCCCTCCTGTACTCCGTCGGGGGCATCATCCAGAGGGAATATGTCGATGAACATACCTTGATGGTACTCGAGTGGCAGATCATGCTCCCAAGCCGTGGTACGGCTGTCGCGTATTTTCGAATACAGCAAAAACCGCCCTGTATGATGCCAATTATCCCAGTAAAAAGGTTCCTTAATTTCCTCTATAGCAATCTTACAGAAACGCTCATAATCCGGCCGCAACATGAATACGTCAACATCGTCATCCCAAGGAACGAAACCATGATGCCGCACGGCGCCGAGCAGCGTACCATAGGCGGAAAACCAGCGGATATCGTGGCGCCGACATATATCGTCGAGCACCGTGAGCATTTCTATTTCCTTTTCCCAGATACGTTTGCGAGTCACCGAGACGAGGAACCCGCTCCGTATCTCATCCCTATCTATATCCTTGATATACATACTCATGCTCCTTAATGTACCGGCACTGAAACACCAATATGCTCTAATGCCTCGCGGAAGATGACAAAGAATCTCTCTATATCAGCCGCTGTGATAGCGCCGAGAGCGCAGAGACGGAACGTGCCGAGCTGCTGCATCTTGCCAGGATAAATGGTGAAGCCGCGGGCATAGCAGTAGTCGTGCACCTGCTCGAAATCCCAATGCGCATCATCTGGGTAGCGCACTGCGGCCACGAGGCCGGACTGATACTCGCGCGGCAATACCTCCCGAAATCCGAGCTCTGCGAGGCCCTCGTGTATCGCTTCCATCGTCTGCTCATGGCGCTGCCATTTGCCCGCCTCACCCTCAGCGAGGTATTCCTGCAGTGCCTGTCTGGCAGCATATATGGCCTGAACGGGCGGCGTAAAGCGCATCTGCCCGCTGCGCTCGAATGACTCATACTGCAGGTAGATATTGCTGTAGTACGAGTGGCGCGGAAAGGCTTGCGAGGCCCGGACATAGTCGGTCCGACCTATGACGAAGGACAGCCCCGTCATGGCCTGGATGCCCTTCTGCGCCGAGCTCATGCAGAAGTCGAGATTATCCCGCTCGATGTCGATGGGCCGCATCGCGAGCGTGGATATCGTATCGGCCACCATCCAGGCGCCATGCTCGTGAGCCAGCCTGCCAATCTCGCGAATGGGATTCAAGAGGCCAGTGCCGGTCTCCTGATGCGTGATGTAGACAGCAGAGATATCTTCATCGGCCTCTAGTGCCTGTTCTACTTTGGCAAGGTCGGCCGGCCTGTCTATAGGCAGTTCCAGCTCCACATAGGGTACACTGCAGGCCTCAGCTATCTCGACCGCCCGCGATGTGTAGGATCCATTATTGAGGAAAAGTATCTTCTTTCCCGCAGGCACGAGCGAGGTCACGCAAGCCTCGACCATGAGCGTACCGGAGCCGCAGAAGAGCACGCAGCTGTATTTCTCCGGCGCAGCATGCACGATTTGCAGCAGGCCCTGTCCGAGCTCGCGCATCACCTTGCCGAATTCAGCCTCGCGGGGACAGATATCCGGCACGACCTGGGCCATCTTCACCGTGTCAGTCGTCGTGGCCGGCCCCGGGTTCAGCAGTATCTTTCTTTCTATCATTTTTAGTAATTGCCTTTCTGGCGAGTGAACACCACATGATAAATGTCAAAGCCATCCATGCGCTTGAGCGCCGACAGCACTGCTTTCTTATCCTGCCAGTCCACGTCTGCCAGCTGATTCTGGCGCTTGTTCCAGATTTCCTTCCATTCGGCCATTGAATCTCCTCCTATCCGTCAGAGCTCATCGATGAGCGTGATGATATCCCGTATCGGCATGAGATACTTCGCTGCCTCGAGTGCCCTATGATGCTCGAGGATGCTCCTGGCCGTCCGCTCCATGGCTGGAAAGGCACTGCGCGTGAGCTGATTCGCGTAGATGACTATCTTCGCACCATGCTGCGCGAGCTCCTGCTCGGTGTACTGGGAGAATGACGTCGGCACTACTACGAGCGGTATGTCGGGATAGGATTTATGGAAGTACTTGCAGAATTCGAATAGGTCCTGCGGCTCCTTCTGACGCGAATGAATCATGATGCCATCGGCGCCGGCCTTCACATATGCCTCCGCCCGCCGCAGGGCATCGCCGAGCCCCTTCTCGAGTATGAGGCTCTCGATGCGCGCGATAATCATGAAATCATCGGTGCGTTGCACGGCCTTGCCGGCCGCTATCTTCTGACAGAAATGCTCGATGGTGTCCTGCGTCTGCTTGACCTCGGTGCCGAAAAGCGAGTTCTTCTTGAGCCCCGTCTTGTCCTCGAGGATGACAGCCGAGACGCCCATGCGCTCGAGTGTGCGCACATTATAGACGAAGTGCTCGATAAGACCGCCGGTATCAGCATCGAGTATGATGGGCTTCGTCGTCACGTCGAGCACGTCGTCTATCGTGCGTATGCGTGAGGACATATCGACAAGCTCGATATCCGGCTTGCCCTTCGCCGTAGAATCACAAAGGCTCGAAATCCACATCGCATCGAACTGATCGAGACCGCCGTCATGCTCGACAACCGTCTTCTCAGCTATAAGTCCTGTGAGACCGCTATGCACCTCGAGTGTCTTGACGACCGGCAGCATATCGATGAGCTTGCGCAGCCGCCCGCGGCGGAACTCCGGCATGGCCAGTTTCTCGCGCATGCGATCGTCTATCTTCTTTACCTCATCATTATAAGTATAGGGCACCTCGATGAGCTGCCCGCCATATTTTGCCAGACAGGCCACGACATTGTCGCGGATGGCCCGCTCGGGGCCGTTCTGCCAGTTATCGCCATGTACGACATAATCTGGCCGCAGCTCATCGATAATCCCGTCATACATAATCTGCTGCTGCACCACGACCTCATCTACTTCTGGTTCCTGCCGCAGCAGCTCGATGCGTTCCTCCAGCGATATGGTCGGAAACCGATTGTAGCGCACCATCTCACTATCGCAGAGCACACCTGCCACCACGCGGCCGAGCTTGGCGGCCTCGCGCAGTATATGGCGATGTCCCTCATGAATCACATCGGTGCAAAAGCACGCATAGACTGTCTTTGCCATCCTCTTCACCTACCATTGCCATTTATATGCCATTATCTATAGGAGCTATCCAAAGCCTGCAGCTCGGCCAGCGTATCTATCTCGACTACGTCTGTTTTGCTGCACTGTCTGATATATATGGAAAACTCCTCTGGAAAATACTCCAGTGCCACTTGGTCCCAGTAGAGCTGCCAATTCCGCTTATCGGCAAACAGCTTCTCCGTACGCTCCGCGAGCCGCTGGCCGTCGGCTGCGGTCCAATACGATATGCCGACCATCTGCTGGCAGTTCTCGCCGCCCACCGCTATTTTCTTTATCCTATTATATGAATCGGTAAAAAAGCACCAGTCATCAGTCTTTTCTACCGGTATCGCGAGATAATTCGAACGCGACTGCTCGGCCTCTATGAGCTCGCCGCACCGCAGGAGCAGATCGCTCTCGATGATATAGGCATTCTGTACCCGCTCCCCGGCCACATAGATGGAGGATATATTGTTCGCCTGCTCGTAGTAAGGATTGTCGAGCACTGTCACCATGGGATATTTCTGCTGCAGCACCGCGAATTTCTCTCTGCGATAGCCGCAGACTATGTATATCTCGCGAATGCCCGCCGCTACTACCGCATCGAGGAGTGTCTCGATAATGCGCCTGCCGTTCACCGGCACGAGCGGCTTCGGCAGTTTATCCGTCACCGGTGCCATGCGTGTGCCTTTGCCTGCCGCCAAGAATATCGCGCGTTCTACCTTCATCCGATTACCTCCTATCCCTTGTTGCCACGCCTAGCTGTTCATCTCCTCTGCAGCATCGCCATGAAAGTTTGTCGTGCTTCGAAATCGTCTACCTGCATAGTCAATCACTCCCCTGTATCCAGCGGATGCCCTGGTCATGGACGTGGCGCGCGATATAGCCCGCCAGATGCATGTAGTAATCGCGCCGCTCCGGCGTATCAGTGTCGCCATAGCTGCCATCTCGGTTCAATATGCGACATTCGGCTCCATCTAGGTTCACCGTACCGTCATTGCGCAACGGCTCGCGGCTTTGCAGTATCATCTGGTCGCGCTCTGTACGCAGGCATAGGGTATACTTCTGCCCTGGATATATGACATAGCTGGCCGTGAAATCACGCTTCTGCCCGCCCAAGGCCGCTGGCAGGTTGCCATCGGCCGAGTGTCCCTCGAGTCCGGCATTGTGCAGCGTGATATCGTAGAAATCCACCGTGCTCGTGAGCTCGTCGCTCACGCGGCCACGGGCGGGGATGCCGCTGCCCCGCAGCATTAGCGCTGCATGATTCGAGTAATCGCTCACCAGCAGCGGCACCGGCGTAGCAGTGCCGAGACGGTATATGCCAGTACCGTGGTCGGAGTATAGCTGCACGACATATTCCGACTCGCTGTAGTTCGCCTCGATATATTCGTAGAGGACTTCGAGATTCCTATCCATCATCCGGATATAGTGATCCACCCCCTCCACATAGTAGGGAATGTTTCCCTCGATATTTACGCTGGCCTTGTATTCCTGCGTGGCCAGCCTATCTCCCAGCGGCAGATGTGCCTGCGTGGCCATTCCGACCCGATAGTCCGGCATAGGCCATGAATGCGGGTCATCGATATGCAGGAAAATGAACTGGTCGCACTCCGATAGCGCCTCGAGCTGCACGATGGTCCTGCTTACTCCCTCATAGGCCTTGTTGTCGTATGACTTTATTAGCAGCCGATCATAGCCCCGCGTCACGCCGTCATAGACATTGCCGCCATCGCTCATGAGATTCATGCAGTAGTAGCCAGCCTCGTGCATGCGCTCAGCCAGAGTCCTTATCTCCGGGCCTATCCCGACCGCACAGCGCTCATTGAATACCTGCGACTCGGCCGGATAGAGACCTGTCTCGAGCGTCGCCAGCGACGGGAAGGTATACTCACTGACCGAATAGTGCTTATCGAATACAATGCCTTTTTGGAAGAATCTGCAGGTATTCGGCATGAGCTCGGCAAAGCGCGGCCCGACGTGCTCCCAGCATAGAGCATCGGTCAGTATGTTCAGGATGACTTTTCTGCGTTTGGGACTATGCCCCAGCCGTATCGGCTGGCCGACCACCATATCCTGTTCCGAGGATATGCGTGTGTCTTTGTCGATACGATAGTAGCTGTAGTTCCAGCGCCCCGGCAGCGTTATTTCCTTTTGCTGTCCGTCGAAGTCAAACTTCAACCTCTGGCCAGCCGCTGTGGTCGCCACGGGCAGTATGCAGATCCCCTCTGGATGCAATTCCTCTGTCCGCGTGGTATGCGAGCGCTGCAAATCGAATATCGTTCCCACGCAGGTGTTCTCGATAAATTCCTCGTCATGGCGCAATTTCTTCACCACATGCTCCATGTTCAACGAGGTAGTGGTACCGTGCGGGTATATGCCGACGAAATACGACTCCCGGTCGTCCTGCCAGACGGCGGGCAGATACTCGCCGACGAATATATCCTCGCGGAAAGCGGCGCCCTGCTCTGCCATATAGGCCCTGCGTGTGGCTATTGGTGCATAGTTCGCTATGCCACTGCCGAGGGAAAACATGTCGAACACTTGTTGCAGCTGCGCCTGCTCCATCGGCAGGTCCACATCCCCCGGACAGAATCTATGGATCAGCCCCGCAAAGTATGCGGCGTAATCGTAGCGATGCATCTGCCGGTAGCAGGCGGTCAGTACCCTCCAGACAACCAGATTTACCCTGCGCCGGGCAAAGGCCTGCAGACCGTACTCCAGCGCCACCTCATAGTTATCATGTGCCAGTGCATACAGGCTATAGAATATGGCGAAATGCTCCGTATGCGGGCTGAGCTCGCGATACCTGATAATCAAGCGCAGATAGTCATCATCGTACTGCTCCTGAGCTACCATTTGCTGCAGCTTCAGGAATAGTGACTGCAGCTCGGTAGTGTTTCCAGCTACACCATGCGTCACTGTGCCTAGTTGGTTCAATCCTATTCTCAAAATAAGGTTCCTATCTGTCAGTCCTACCATTGCCTCAACGCTTTATCAGTATACAGCTCCCCTTTATCACGGCGGCCAGCTCGACGTTCATGCCGATGGCATTTATATTCTCCGAGTAGCCGTCCCTATGCTCGGGTATCTTTGCCGCGGCCACGCGCATGATGCGCTCACACACTGTATAGGCATCGATATCGCAATCAGCGTAGCCACCTGCCTCATAGTGTGGCAAGTCGAGTGATGTCTCCATGTCCTCGAGTATGTAGACACCGCCGCTCGGCAGTGACTCGAACAACGTAAACAGAGCTACAATCTGATGGCTCCAGACATGCGAAGCATCATCGATGATGATCTGGGGATGCAGGTTGCTTAGCTCCCGCAGAGCATCAATGCGGCTCAAGTCCTTGATCAGGATATGGATGCGCTCCGTCGCATACTGCTTGCACCTTTCATCTATATCAACACCGTATATCTCGGCATAGGGAAAGTATCGTTCCCACATCCTCTCGCTGGCACCGGTGAATACCCCAAGCTCCAGCAGAGTTATATGACGATGGCGGAATTTCTTTAAAAAGAACTCGTATTTCGCTAGATAATTATGCAGGAACAAGGCTTTGTCCGTCATCGTATCGAGCCCGATATCCATCAGCTCAATCAGATTGTGGAAATAGCCCAGCTGCGTGCGCTCCTGCCGCTTGACACACCGGCGGGCCCGACAGGAGTACACCGGCACATCATCACACCGCACCGACGCATGTTCGCTCTGTCGTACGAGTACGAGTGCCAGCTCCGAGTGCTGCGCATCCTCGGCCACCATCTCCGTCTGAAAACCAGCAAACAGTTGTTCCGCCGTCTCGCGATTGAAGCGCCACTCATCCTCACTCGCCCATATCGGCAGCAGAGTCGTCACTCTCACATCCATCACAGGCTGGCGCAGGATGACGACCAACCGCCCTCCCTCAGAGACAAGCGACCGCAGGGAATCGGCCATCGCCCAAACATCAGCTGACTGTTCGAGGACATTCATAGCGAAGACGATATCGTAACTTCTGTCACCTGCACTGGTTCTCAATGTATCTATTGCACCATCGTCCCGCTGCCAAAACTGCGAAATGACTCTTGTCTCACGCACACCGGCGGCCCGCATCAGGTTCGCTACATAATCACCACATCGCAACTCCGACAAATTAAAGCAGGCCGCGAGCCCGCTCTCATGTCTCCAGTCAGATTCTACGGCGCCATCTGCCGAGAAAATCGCTTTTATGATGTATGCATCAAACCTTGTTAGGAACATTTCTTGCCAAGTATCCATCTCATCTACCTCGCCCAACTGCCAGCAACACGCCATTCATCTTATATTATTTTCTACAGCCGCATAGGAAATCCTGCCTGCAAATCTACTGTCCAAGAGCAGGATTTCACACATTCAACGCGAATAGATAGCTATACACCTGCAACTAGGAGGATAATCTACCATGCGGAATAAAATCATAGTCTACGGCAACAGCCGCCCCGGCCTGCACCCTGCCATCTGGCCTAATATACAGAGTCTGGCGCTGGGCTTCCAGCAGCTTGGCTACGAGGTATTGCTCTGCGATATATCTAGCAACAGATCATTCGTCTACTGTCTCGACCATCTGCTGACCAAGGATGATATCACATTCTCGGTCGGCTTCAACGGCTGTGGTCTGTGCGCCAACATACAGGAAATCGGTCCGGAGGAACTCTTCATTTATCGTAATCTCGACACACCGCATGTATCGGTGCTGCTCGATGTCCCCTACAACTCCTGCGCCAGTGGTCCTGAAGCCGCGGTAAAAAACCATATCGTGACACTGCTCGACCGCGATGCTGGTGAATATCTTCACCATACATTCCCCCAAAAGCACATGCACCAACTATTCCTGCCGCTCGGCGGCACGGAGTCAGCGCTATCGCTAGAGGAACTGCTGACCAGAGAACGTCCCTACGATGTGGTCGTCAGCTCATCGTTCTGGTTCGATGCCGAGCTCAGGCCCATCTGGGAAGCAGCGGATTTCCCGTTCCCTGCCATGATTCCCTTGCTCAATGATGTCGTCGACTATATGAAGGCCTATCCGGTCAACACCCCGACAGCCGTGTGCCATGTGCTGCACGACCGTGGTCTCTACGACGAGGAATACATGGTGCAGATGACGAAATTCTACTGGCCCATACTTTCCTATATGAAGATGTGGCGCAGACAGCGGTCCATGGAATTCCTCGTACAGAATGACATCCCGGTCGATGTATTCGGTGGCAACTGGGACCATGTGCCATTTGCGGACAAGCTGCGTATCCATGGAAGGGTATCCTACGCCGAGACACTCGATATCTTCTCTAAAGCAAAAATCGTCTACCAGGACAATGCTGAGTTCAACAATGGCGCTCACGACCGCGTATTCACGGCCATGCTGCACGGCGCCGCCGTCATGAGCGAGTACAGCCAGTACCTGGCTGAGGAATTCGTCGACGGACAGGAACTGATGTTGTTCGACTGGCAAAACGGTATGGAGCAGGTACGCAGGCTCCCCGCTCTGCTGGCCGATGAGCCGCGCCGCCAGGAAATGGTCCTGCAAGCCTATAAAAAGGCCACAGCTCGTCACCGGTGGGTGAACCGCGCCCAAAGCATTAGCGAAGCTGTACATCTGCTGTATCCAGAAAGATTTATATGAGATACGAGCGAGGGGCATCACACCAAATCATGGTACGATGCCCCTCGCTCTATATAGTTAAACGATGTCTAGTGACCGCATAGCCTTAGCCGTTTCCAACTGCAGTGCATCATATAGCGAGCTGCTCTCCGGCTGCGCCTTGGCTACATGCAGCAGCAGCACTGCCTCCTGAATCTTTTCTCTGGTGTAACCGTTCGACACGAGACAGCGCCGTATACACTCAAGCAGAGCCTGACGCAGCAACACTCCAACGGCCTCATCTCCCTGTGGCACTACTATGGCTGCATCGCGCCAGCGTGAGGAATGCCATAGCGACAAGCGATACAGATACGTGAATTCCTGATTCATATCACTCCAGATGGGATTCTGCTCGCTACAAGTGCTGAGCCAGCCTGCCGTCATGCTCAACGCTGCCGAGTACTCTCCCCGACGGATGAGGCCATAGAGCTGCCATACCGGCATGGCCAGACGCCGTTGCCAAAGCAGTTTCGTGCGTCGCTGCCATCCGGTTACCCATCGTTGATGGCGCTTCCCCATGAGCTTGGTCCTCGGCGGCCCTAATAGGATTCCGGCTGCCTTCTCGATAATAGGATTCCATATATCAGGCGGCGCACACCTTTCCCAGGCATGACAGCCAAAGGGACGCCAGCCGGTTTTAAGGCGCCGATATACATGTTGCACGTCGTCCTGCAACGAGAATTCGAGCGCCTCATACAGCGGAGCCACGCGGAAATCAATGTCCCGCCGCATGCCGCAGTAGGCGAAGAAAGAATCCTCACAGGGAAGAAACACGTCCTTCAGGGGATGACCATCTGGCAAAGTTGCAAACAATCCTGCTGCCCGCTGGCAGGCTGCTACTCGGCGCAACGAAAAGCCACCATTACCGACCTTGGTACCGAGCAACAGCCATGGCTCCTCTCCTCGCACCGGTGCCCCTATATAATCGTAGCCCAGCTCACAGAACTCCAGCAAGCGGTCAGCAAAAACGAAGCCATCGGTCTGGTAAAGCAGTATGTACTCATAATCGCGGAAGCGCTCGTAAAAGAGTGGCTGCAGCATGAGCAGACTATACGACATGACACTGGTGAACCACTCGTCGTCGAAGTGCTCGACCGCGAAGCCCTCTCCAAGTTCCCCAAGGTCCAGCTGCAACGACTGCGGAGCCACGAATATGCGCGGATAGCGGCCAAGCACTCTTTGCAGCTGGCACAGCGACACCCGTTCCGTTTTCTTGAGTTTATTCGTGTATATGGGGACTACCACTGCCACCTTTTTCTTCATATGCCAACCTTTCTACTCCGATTACTTCTTCAGGTAGGCCAGCAGCAGAAAATCCGTCTCCGGCAGCCGTGCAGCGACCTGCCATGCGAGGTCCGCCTTCCCCTGGTCTTTCAGCAGTACCGCCATATTCCGGATAGTGGTTGCCGATTGGCCATCTATCGTGAGGGCCTGCTTGAGCTCTTGCTGCGCAGCCTCAAGATCACCAGCAGCATAATGCGCACCGGCGAAATTGTTGAGCAGACACACCTTGGCAGCCAACGCTATATCTGCAGCCATAACCTGCTCGACCTCGGCTTCAATATCTGTCCCGTTCGCCAGCGGTTCAGCTACAGTCTCTGCTGATGTCACCGGCTCCTCCGCCTGGTTGACCGGTTCAGATTCCGCGATAACGGCATCCTCGATGTCCGACCCGACTCCGGTCTGCGATGCCCCGTCTACCGTCGCTACGTCCACATGCATGAACGCTGCTATATGCGGAAAATCCTTTGCTATGTGCTCTGGATCATTCTGCGCATAGTAGTCGAGGATATCCTCGACATCATCGTGCTGCTCCGTCGTAAGCTGATCAGCGTAATGCTCGAGCACGAAGTCGAATATGGCCAGACCGTCATCGCTGCGGTCCTCAAGCATGCAGATGCGGGCCAGCAGGATACGCGTCTCCACATCCTGTGGAGCGAACTGAAGGGTATCGTTCACGAGTGCGGCTGCTCGCACGTAGTCACCCTGCATGAAATAGCTGTAGGCACCGAGGTACAGAGCTTTCGGATCATAGCATTTGTCCTCAATCAGCTCTGTCAAGTCTTGCAGTACGCCGAGGAAATCATCGTTATCGAATTTCTCCTGCATACGTTCTATCGTCCCAGCTGGTGCCGTTCCTGCCTGCATTTTTGCTTCCTCCATCTTCCTCATCTCCATCTGCTGCTCGGCTTTTCCCTTTCGTGCAGTATCAGCGGCGGATACCTTTTTGTTCCGGCTCTTTCTAAGTCTCCTGCTGGCTCTGCTCATATCTATATCATACCTTTCCTGATTAGTAGTTTTACTATTACCTTATTTGTTATTCGACATCAGGTCGATATTTCCTCTCAGACTCCGCCATCTACTGCTGTCTCAGCCAGCTCTGCCAGATTTCCTTATATAGTCTCTCGAGTGCACGCACATAGCCCTTCGCATCCATGAGTGGTGTATGACGCAGCATTTGCGGCAGCTGATCATGTAGCCCCTGCAGTAGCTCGCGGTCCTGCGCGAGCTGCACCGCCCGCTCGATATAGCCCGCATCATCCGGTGACGCTAGCTCCCCCAGGCCGACATTCATGAGTATGCTATAGCCGAAACGTGTACCATGACGGCTGCCGTAGCGCGAGATAACCGGCACCCCCATGTAGAGTGCATCGCAGGTCGTGCCGCCACCCGTGTAGGGATAGGTGTCGAGAGCTATATCCACATCATTGTAGCGCTCCAGGTAGTCCAATCCGGACTTGTCGATGTCCACGCGCGCCATGTCGATTCCGGTCTTCTCCAATTTGCGACGCAGGTTGCTTTCGTACTCCGCCTCATCAAGCGAGCTCTTTATGAGCAGGCGGCTCCCCGGTACGCGACGCAATATCTCGGCCCAGAGCCGCAGCTGCTCGGCTGTCATCTTGTGGTAATTATTGAAACTGCCGAAGACTATGGGCTCATGCACATGGTAGGGCCTCTGCGCCCGGAGTGCTCGTATCGACGGCGTATAGCATAGATGCGAGTGCGGCATCCGCAACAGCTGCTCGGCAAAATCGGCCTCGTGCTCCCCCGGCGGGTCGCAGTAGGGATCGCTCAGGAAATAGTCCACAGCATGGCTCCCCGAGGTGCTCATGTAGCCGATGCCGGCCACCTGCACCGGCGCCGGACGGTAGCTCATGATCTGCATGGTCGGCCCGCCGAGGCAGTGGACATTCGTATCGAATAGGATGTCTATCTCGTCGTCATAGATGGCCTGCGCCATCTCGTGCGGCTCCATATCCTCATTGAAGCACCGCAGCCTCACGCCCCACTCCTGCATGGAGTGCGTCACACCGTCCTGCCTGTCCTCGAGGCTATAGGCATAGATCTCGAAATCCTGCCGGTCGTATATGGCGAATAGCTGGATGAGGAAGAAGCTCGTAACGCCCTCGCAGAAATGCGGACTCAGGTAGCCGATGCGCAGGCGCGCATGGCGATGGCGAGTTCGCGCATGCGGCAGCGGCAACGACTGCTGCGCCACGGCCGCGAACATGTCGTACAGGAATGACCTCTCGCGCAGCTCAGCATCGGTCGTGCTGACAAGGTAATGCAGGCCGAATATATGGTTCGAGAGCTGGCGCTGCTGCGTCATGATCGGCTGGCCGGCCGGCATATTGAGCGCCTGCCAGGCATACTGCTCGGCCTGCTCCAGCTCATCGAGCCCGCGGCAGCAGTCAGCCAGACGATAGAGGATGGCCCATCGCTCATCCGGTGCCAGGGAGCCATCCTGCAGCTTCCGTTGCAGATAGTTGCGGGCACCACGCAGATTCCTCTGCTCTATCATTTGATTGGCCCGCTCGAACACCCGGCCCAGCTTCTTCCTGTTCATCGCACCACGCCCTCCTCCGCCTGTGCCTGCTGCCGCCATCTGTCAAATACCTGCCGGTAAACCTGCTCGACCTCGCTGAGATAGAGGCGCGCATTCATGAGCGGCGACTCGCGCATCATCTGCGGCAGCTGCTCATGCAACGCTGTGAGCAGCTGCCGGTCCTGGGCTAGCGCCACAGCTCGCTCGATATAACCCGCGAGATCTGGCGCTGCGAGCTCACCGAGGCCGACATTCATGAGCAGCGAATAGCCGAAGCGCGAGCCATGGCGCCGACCATAGCGCGTGACGACCGGTACCCCCATATAGAGCGCATCACAAGTCGTACCGCCGCCCGTATAGGGGTAGGTATCGAGCATGATGTCGACGGCTGTATAGCGATTGAAGAAATCATCCGATGGCCCCTCCATGGTCAGTCGTTCCTCGGGAATGCCGGCCGCCAGCATGCGGCGGTGCATTTCCTTCATCTGGTAGTGGCTCCGCGAGGTATTCTTGGCTAGCAGGCGAGCCTCCGGTACGCGCCGCAATATCTCGGCCCAGCCCGCGAGCATTTCATCGCTTATCTTATTGAAGTTGTTGAAGCTCGCGAATACTATCTGCTCATGCGGCTGCCATTTCTCATGTACCCGCAGGACTCGCGCCGATGGCGTATAGCAGAAATGCGAGTGTGACAGCCGGATGATCTCCTCGGCAAAATCTTCATCATGCAGTCCCGGGGGATCGAGATACTGGTCTCCGAGGAAGTAATCGATGACCTTCGTGCCCGAGGTCGACATGTAGCCGATACCGGATATCTGTACCGGGGCCGGCTTGTAGCAAAGCACACGCAGGGTATGACCGCCCGAGACATGCACCTCGAGATCGAACATGATATCTATCTCATCGTCGTAAATGACCTGTGCGATATCGTGGATGTTCTGCCCCTCCTGGAAGAGCCGCACAATCTGCACATGCTCACGCACCTGCTTATAAACGGCATCTATACAACCATCATCCAGCACATAGACATACACCTCGAACTCGTCGCGATTGTAGGCTGTCATGAGCTGCATGTAGAAGAGACTAAGCACGCCATGCCCCATCTGGTTCATGATGTAGCCGATGCGCAGTTTTGCGTGCTGATGACGGCGCAGGGGATGCTGGAACTGGACCGCCGTCTGAGCAAACTTATCATATAGGAAGGACGTCTCGCGCAGTTCCTCATCACTGAGATCAGGCAAATAGTGCAGGTTGAACAGAAAATTGCTGAGCATCTCTTCCTGCCGCTCGCGCTGCAGCCCTTCGACTGCATTCAGCGATTTCCAGACGGCCGCTTTCCAACGCGGCCAATCGCCAAGCTTGAAGTAGGCACCTGCATACTGCTGATATACAGCCCACATGTCCGTTTTCTGAAATATTCCCCCCCGCATCATGGATTGCAGCTTCGATATTGCCATAAGCGGCTGCAATTCAATCAGTTTACTCAGTCCCTGCAGTTTATCCTTTGCCGTTTTCTCCACGAACTACCATCCTCTGCCATAGATATATATACTGCTCTTCGAGCTCGGCCACATACTGCTTCGTATTCATCAGCGGCGCTCCCATCATCATGCTGCGCAGATTCCGATGCAGGACATCGAGCAGATCAGCATCGCGCGCGAGTGCCACGGCCCGGGCTACATACTCAGTGGGCGTTGCCACTGCCAGCTCACCGACACCGGCATTCATCAGTATCGAGAGCCCCAGGCGGTCGCCATGGCGCCGCCCGTAGAGCGATACGACCGGCACGCCCATATAGAGCGCATCGCAGGTCGTCCCGCCGCCCACATAGGGATAGGTATCGAGCGCGATATCGACATCGAGGTAGCGCTCCATGTAGTTGGCAGTCGTTCCCTCAATCTCCACGCGGCTCATGTCGAGTCCCAGCGCCGCCAGCCGCTCGTACTCCGCGAGACAGCCCTGCGGTGTATTGGCCTGCGGATTCTTGAGCAGGAGCCGGCTGCCCGGCACCGCCTGCATGATCTCCCGCCATAGTCCTATCATCTTATCGGTGATTTTGCTGTAGCGGTTAAATACGCCGAACGTGACATAGCCCTTCGCGCGACAAGGTGCGCCAACCGGCTCTGGCACATCGCTGCGTCCGGTATAGCAGAACTGGCTCGTGAGCCGCACAGGCCGCTCATGGAGTCCGGCCCATGTATCAGCCTCATCCTCTGGCGGATCGGCATAGCTATCAGTGATGAAGCCATCGACACCTCTGAGGCCCGTAGGATGGATGTACCCGATGCCGGCCAGCTGCACCGGCGCCGGTCTATAGGCCAACACTGGCAGTCCGCCGCCAGCCACATGTCCCGCGAGGTCGACGAGCACATCGATGCCATCATCGCGGATGCGCCTCGCGAGGCCCGCATAGTCATCCCGCCTGCCGGAGCAGTCCACATAGTGATTTACGGCCCCGCGCACGAGCTCCGTGAAACCATCCTGACGCGAATTCAACGCATAGGCATAAATTTCGAAAGCATCCGTCGTATGTCCCACCAGCAGCTGATAGTAAAAATAGAACATGACCTGATTGCGGAAATCCGGCGATAAATAACCGATGCGCAGGCGATGGTCAGGACGTGCTGCAAGGCGCTGCGAAAGCTCGATCGGACTGAGCTCCGGCAGAATCTCTGCATCCCTGAGCAAATCGTTGTAGCCCATATGGGCCGCATTGAGCGCCCGGATATCCTCGGTCGTGTCACCAGCATAGTGGTGCATGGTCAGCAGGGCTGAGCTGTACATGTGGCAGCGGTCGGGCAAATGCTCCGCTGCCTGCGAGGCCCGCATATAGTCCGCGGCCCCAGCCTCATTCTCTCCCATACCGCTCTCGCCATGGGCCAGCTTGGCCAGCAGATCCATGCGGAAGTCACTCGGTGCAGACGACTCGGCAACAGTCCCCAGCTCCTGCAGGCCCTGCCGGGCTGCATCACGGCATCCCACGAAATTGCCGAGGCTCATGCGGGCCTCGGCCAGCATGCGATAGAGCTCCGCGCGATGCTCTGTATCGTAGGCTAGCGCCTGCTGCAGCCACCAGCTCGTACGGCCCCAGTCATGCCTAGTATTCCGGCTGCGCTCATACTGTGCCATCGCTCCAGCTGCATAGGCCATAGCCAGATTCCTTTTATCCGCGGTACCCGCTATGATTTCAAGCGCTAGCTGACGCACCTGATTCCAATCATCAGTCTGTGAACAGCTCTGCAGGCGCAGACATTTCTCAGCGATATCCATAGCTCGTGCGGCCTCCGGCATGTCGGCCTCGACATAGTCCAGCCAGATACGCATATAGGCCTGCTCGACTGCCGCCATGTAGTCGGCCGACTGCATGACCGGTGACCTCTGCATATCCCAGCGCAGCGTATCGTGATAGCGGCAGAGCCTCTCCGTGTCGTGGGCCAGCTCCACGGCTATCCTTATATACTCAGCCACATCCGCTGCACAGAGCTCCTCGTGGCCGACATTCGTGAGCAGCGAGCCGCCGAAGCGCGCCCCATGCCGCTCTCCGACGAGTGTTACGACCGGCACGCCCATGTAGAGCGCATCGCACGTCGTACCGCCGCCCGGATATGGGAACGTATCGAGTGCGATATCCATCTCATGATAGTGCCGCAGGTACTTTGGCTCCTGCTCCCCCAGAATCACACGGGCAAGGTCGATACCAGCCGCAGCTATGCGCTTTTTTGCGGCCTCGGCCGTATAAGGCTTGTTGAATACCGCCGCTTTCAGATAGAGGCGGCTGTCCGGCACCTGGCGCATGATCTCGCTCCAGACCTGCAGCACCGCATCAGATACCTTGGCGAAATTATTGAAGCTGCCGAACGTGATATAACCATTTCGGCGGCAGGGAGCCGGACCGGGATAGTCAGGCGCATCGTGCCACATGAAGCAGAAATGGCTCTGCGGCAGCCGCAGCAGTTTCTCCACAAACCATTTGTCATTCGGCTCAGGTACATCCTCAGGATCGGTATAATGGTCGGCGAGGAAATAATCTACTGCCGGTAGTCCCGTCGTGCCGAAATAGCCGATACCGGATACCTGTACAGGTGCTGGCTTGCAGGCCAGTACGGGCAGGAAGTTATTCGCGGTGTGTCCGGCCAGGTCTATCAGGATATCGATCTCATCAGCGTGCACGATTCTCGCCACCTCGTCCGGTGGCAGGCCGCGCACATTGCGCCACTTGTCCGTGATGGCGGCGAATTCGCGGCTTGCTCCATCCTCCAGGCAATCGGTATAGCAGTAGACCTCGAACAGCTCGTGGTCATACGAGTGAAAGAAGGCATAGCTGAAGAAGGCCACAACGTGGAAATGCAGGTCGGGCGATATGTAGCCGAGCCGCAGCTTGCCCCGCTTCTGCCAGCGTGCCTTGAGCTTCGCTCGGTCGTATCCATAGGGCTTGATAGCCGCGAACAGCTTGCCGTAGCCGATGGCTGCCTCATACATGAATTCCGGCGGCTTCGCGAGATAGTGCAGATTGAACAGGTAGTTGCTGTACTCCGCAGCCTTGCCGTGCGCGAGGTCCTTGTAGTCGCTCGACCTACGAAATAGCTCCACAGCCTGCTCTATGCGACCGAGCTGGCGGCAAAGCGTCGCATAGATACTGCAGGCTGCACCACGATACCACTCGGGCATGGACTCATCCGCCAGCGCTGCCTGCAGGTGCTGCTCAGCAGCTGCTCCATCATCGGCCAGCAGGGCCACGCGTCCGAGGTAGAACTGCGCCACGCCATCCATCGGTCCCCAGACAGATGCTCTGCCGAAATGTGCTGCATAGTCTGCGGCTATCTGTGCTGCCCGCGCGGGCCCGCCCTGCCCGTCGATCAAGGCGGCCAGGATGGCCTCATACATGCGGCGGTCCGACGGCTGCGCCGCATAGAGCGCCTCGGCCAGCTGCAGGGCTTCGGCCCAGTCGCGCCGGTCCATGGCTGCCGTCAGATCATTGAATAGCTGTAGTTTCTCGCGATAGGTCATCATCATGCTCCATCCGTCTTATTTTCTCCGATGCTGAGGGGCGCTAAGACTCCCGCCTCTTCAGGCGGGAGATAAGCGCCCCTAAAGCCCTGGGTAAGTTCGACTAAATTCATAGGGAGTAAAAACTCCCTATGAATAAGTCTCACTTTATCTCATCATCCCGGCGTAATGCCAGCGCTCGCGGGGCGGTATCAGGGCGCAGATACCATCTGCCTGGCCCGACCATGTGGCGAGTCCATAGATCTGCCGCAGCTCTGCGGCTGCCTGGCAGGCGGCCGCCCGATAGCGACCCGCTGCCATCAGCGCGCTATCACTCGTGAGGCTGCGCCCCGCATGGCGCGCGTAGTATATATAGACAGCTCCGCCGTGGCACTGCGCGAGCTCCTGGGCGAGCCAGCCCGCATCATGCCGTACATCGTAAAGACCATTCAATATCTCGATGATATCCGTCTCCGTCGCCCCGATATCCCGCAGCAGGGCGAGAAAGTCTCCGAGCAGGCCGCTATGATGCGGATGACGCTGCAGACCGGCCAGAAAATGCTGCTGTGCCTCATCCCGATCTCCGCGCAGCTGGCAAAGCTGGCCCAGCCGCCAGTCCACCGAGGGCAGCAGCCGTTCGGCATTGTCGATGAGTGCCGTCACGCTGACCGACTGGCTGTTGCCCGCCTGACGCTCGCACTGCTGCTCCCTTTGCCGCCGCTCATGCAGGGTGAGCCCCTGCCTGAGCAATTCCTCCGCCGTCAGATAGTCACCTAGCTCATAGAGCCAGAGTCCCTGCATGAGCACGAACTCGGCATCCTCAGGACAGGCTGCCCGAGCCGCCGTAAGCGCCGCCTGCGTCTCTGCCTCGGGGAACTTCCCCTCGATGCAGGAGCTCGTCCATATCTCATAGGCCCGCCCCCGATTGTCCTCTGATAGCTCGGGATAGCTCAGCAGCTGCCGCGCATAACCGATAGCCTTGCGATACTCGCCGAGGCCATAGGCGATATCCATGAGATAGCCATAATCGAGCGGCTCGGGTGCCCCCTGACGCTCTATCTTCGCCTGCATGAGCGCGAGATTGCGTCGCATCTTCTGCTGCGCCACGCTTGTCGAGTAGCCCGTATGGTAGATCGTGATATCATCGGCCAGCAGGCGCACGCTGTCCGCCGGTATGGTCAGCGACTCATGGATGGCTCCCGCATAGCGTATATCCGGACGATGGCGGAATATGCGCTGCTGGATGATGGCCGAGCTCACGCGCCAGCCCGCATCGACATCTACATTCACGAGGCGGCACAATATCCCAAGCGTCTGCGGGCTTTGTTCTGCCTGCCGCAGCAGCGGCCGGATGCGTGGCCGCGACTCCGGCGTGAAATACTCATCCGCATCGAGGAACAGAATCCAGCGCCCGCGGGCCTGATCGAGCGCATAGTTCTTCGCCGCCGCGAAATCGTCAATCCAGGTAAAGTGAAATACACGCGCCCCCGCCTGCTCGGCCAGGGCAACCGTCGCATCCGTGCTGCCAGTATCGACGACTATGAGCTCATCGGCTACCTCACGCATGGAGTCAAGCCAGCGTGGCAGGTTGCATTCCTCGTTCTTCGCGATGACGCAGGCCGAGACCATGACATCGTTTTTCTTTTCCTGCTTCCTCATGCTCTCTCCTCCGCACTCCAAGCCTGATAGGCCGCGAGACTGCGCTCTGGGCAGCCAGCCTCGGCGGCGCGGGCAAAGCACTCCGCAGCCCCGGGCTGGCGCAGTCGATAGAGCGACACACCCACGCGATACCAGAACTCGCCATCGGCTGCTGCCGCCGGGACACAGCCCAGCAGCTCGAAGGCCGCTGCCAAGGCTCCCTTCCCCTGCAGCTCGGCCGCCGCCCGCTCCACCAGCGCCCAGTCCGGCGCGAAGTCAGCCGCGAGCTCAGCATAGCGCGACCAATCCGGCAGCGTCGCAGCGCTACCCTGCGCGAGTGCCATCAGGCCCGACTGCCAGGCATCGAAATGTCCGCCTGTGAGTGCCTGACTGCTGCCCGCCGCCCGCAGCAATACGCGCTGCAGCGGCTCTGGCAGTACATCTGAGGCGGCGAGCCAGGCCTCCCGGTCTGCCTCAGCGACCGGTATCTGATAGTATAGCGCGGCAAACAGTTCGCGCAGCACCTGCCCGAAGGCCTGGGGCAGCTCCGAGGTCACCTGATTCCGCTCCCCCGCGGCCGCAAGCTGCACGAGATGCGAAGCCGGTATATCGGGCCCGTCCTCCAGGGCAGCCAGGGCTGCCTGTACGTCCCAGTGCCCGCGCTCACGCGCCCAGCCCATCAACTGCTCGCGGTCTGCCTGACCGAGCCCTGCCCAACGTTCCGACAGCTTTTTCGCCAGGCTATCCCCGCTGCCAGCCCCAGCATACCAGTCATCAAATGATTGGAAAGCCTCGAGCCTGTCCAGCTCCTGCTGATACTCTGTCTCCTGTGGATAGGCCTCCAGAGCGCTGCGGGCCGCAGCTATCCGCTCTGCCTCGGGCCGTCCCGCCAGCCGCAGGGACGACAGCCATACCGAATACATCTCCCGCTGGCCTGCGACGAACTCCGGTCCTCGCTTTATGGCCAGCTCGGCATAATGCGCCGCAAGCTCGTACTCCGCCAGTCCGTAGCAGGTACTGGCCAGGTAGCGCCAATGACGCGGCTGCTCGCCGTGCGCCTTTATATCGGCCTCGAGCAGTACGAGATTGCGCCGTGCCTTGGTCACGGCTTTGCTCGTCGCATAGCCCGTATGGCAGACAGCCAAGGCCGGTAGGAGCGTCTGAGCTGGCACAGCGCTCAGGCTGCCATCCGGCTGGATATCATACACTGCCTCATGCACATGTCCGATGAAGCGACGTCCGTCTCTTGCCCGCCAGAGGCGCAGCAACGGCACGCGGTCGATTTCCTCGCCGAGACGGTCCGTATCGACGTTTATGAGCGGCACCTGGACTCCCTGCACGGCGCCCGGCAGCAGCTGCAGCAGGCCGCGCACGCGCTCCGGGTGATAGAAGCGCTCATCGGCATCGAGGAATACGTACCAATGCTCAGCCTCCGGCACAGCTGCCGCAGCAGCGAGAACTGCGTTTTTCGCCGCCGCAAAGTCAAAATCAGCCGCGTTCCCCAAGCTCAGATCCAATACCTTGGCCCCAGCCGCACGTACCAAGTCAGCACTGCCATCACCTGAGCCGGTGTCGCCGACCACGATCTCATCGGCGAATTGCTGAGCGTCTGCGAGCCAATCCGGCAGGACAGCCGCCTCGTCCTGACAGATGAGTCCGGCTGTGATGAATACCTGACGCTGCTGCGCCTGACGTATATGCATGAGCAGCTGCTGTACCTGCTCGCGCTGCGCGGCCGTGAACTGGCGCGGCTCGAGCGAATTGGCTGGCTGATGAATAGCTAAGGCCCGCTCGAGTGCCTGACCGGCCGCGGCCAGCTCGCCGACGCTGAGCAAGGCACCGCCATACTCAGCCGCGAGCTCCGGCAGCTCCGGGAAGTCCTGCACAGCCTGGCGGGCCAGCCTGAGCCGCGCCTCGAGCAGCTCGTACTGCCTGAGGCCCTCCGTCTGTTCGAGTTTCCTCGCTATGACGCCGAGAGCCAGATGGTAGGACCGGCTCGCAAAGACCACGTTGCGGCGTCCCTGAGCGATATCGAGCCGGGCATAGCGCAGAGCGGCGTCCATATCGTCTACACCGCGACAGGCCTCGGCCAGATACATGTAGAGCCTGCCCGCCGCTGCCTGTCGTTCCTCTGGAGTCGCCAGTTTCTGTGCTTCCTGCAGTTCCTGCTGCAGGATACGCAGATTCCGCTCTGCCTTCGGGCGGTTCACCTCTCTGGCATAGCCCGTATGATAAAGCAGCAGCTCCCCGCGTGGCACCAGGGCCAGGCCATCAAGTGGCTGCCCACCATCGCGCAGCTCCTCATGGATGCGCCCCATATAGCGGCGTCCCGGCCGCAGGGCAAAGATGCGCAGATTCGGCTCCTCGCTGAGCACCTCGCCCGTCGCTGTCTCTAGACTCACACGGCTGACGAGCAGAGCCGATTTGCCTGCTGTCTCCGCTCTGGTGATGACGTTGCGTATATTACCTGCCGTCTCCGCACTGAAATACTCATCGGCATCGAGGAATATGACCCAGTCCGTATCCGGTGTCAGGCGGCTGAGCTCGCCCAAAGCGAAATTACGGGCGGCAGCAAAATCATCGCACCAAGCGAAGTGGCGAACCACAGCCCCGAGATCCTGCGCTGTCTTCACTGTCGCATCCTGCGAGCCTGTGTCTATCACTAGCAGCTGATTGTAGCACTCACGCAAGCTGGCAATCGAGCGTCGCAGATTCGTCGCCTCGTTGCGCACGATGTAACAGGCAGCTATGTTCATTGATTTCCCTCCCGAAAGCCTTCCCTTTTTCCCTTACTACACCTCTTTCGTCAGCTGCGCTGACACCTTCCCCATAGGGGAAGGCTTTATATTACATATTCGCCATGTATAGAAAAAACCCTCTCCCATACGGGAGAGGGTCATAGCTACTGTAGTAACTACTATCCGTGAGATAGGGATTACTGGAGCAGGCTGAGAACGGACGAGCTGTTCTGGTTGGCCTGCGACAGCATGGACTGTGCAGCCTGGAGCAGGACGTTGTTCTTCGTGTACTCCGTCATCTCTTTCGCCATATCGGCGTCGCGGATGGTGGACTCCGAGCTCTGGACGTTCTCGGAAGCCGTGGTCAAGTTGCTGCTGGTGTACTCGAGGCGGGACTCAACGGAACCAATGGTGGTTTGCTGGTCGAGGGCCTTCTGTACAGCGTTGTCGAGCACGTTGATCGCAGCATTCGCCTGCTTCTGCGTACCGATCTGGATGGTCTTGCCCGTCGAGGACTGGAGGCCGAGCGCCTCAGCGCGCATATCGGTCAGACCGACCTTGATGCTCTGGTTAGCTTTCGTGCCGATCTGCAACGATATCGCATTGTCCTCCGACTTGTTCTGAGCGCGAATCGATTCGGAGAAGTTATCAAGCACAGCATTGATGGACTTCTGCTCTGCGCCTTGCGTGTTAGTAACAGCAAAGGTTACACCAGAAATCTGGCCAGCCACACCGGATGTAGCCGCCTGAATCGTCAGCGCATTGCCGCGATCAGCCGTGTAGACGGTATCACCAGCGATATCCTTACCGATGACAGCGGTCGAGCCGCTCGTCTTCATGTATTTGGAGATAGCTACCGTTGAGCCGCCACCGACAGCACTCTTGCTGAGGAGATCATCCAAGCCATTCGCGCCGATCTGCATCGAAGTCGTGTAGGTCGTGCCCTCATTGACGAACGACACCGAGATGGAATACGTCGAGTTGATGTTCAGGCTGTTGCCATTGCGGTCAGTCATCGCCGTCAGATCCGTAGTCCACTCAGTCGTGCTATTCAGGCTCTCATTCGTCATAGCCGTCGTCGTCTGCGTGACGTGAGCGTTCTTCGAACCATCAACGAGGTACTTGCCGTTGAACGTGACGTTCGCGTTGTCGTTGATCTGGTCGATGCTCTGGTCGAGCTCTTTCTGGATCGTAGCGCGGTCGCTGTCGGTGTTCGAATCGTTGGCTGCGTTGATGACTTTCTCTTTGAGGGTCTTCAGGATATCGACGGTGCTGGAGACAGCGCCCTCGGCGACCTTCATCATGCTGGTGCCATTCTGGGTGTTGCTGTTCGCCTGGTCGAGGCCGCGGATCTGGACGCGCATGCGCTCAGATATTGCATACCCCGAAGCGTCATCAGCAGCGCTGTTGATCTTCATGCCCGAGGAAACCTTCTGCAGGCTCTTCGAGAGTGCCGACGAGTTCTTGTTCAACGTGTTCAGCGTGGAGATTGCCGACATGTTGTTCTTTACTACCATTGCCATGATAAATTCCTCCCTGATACTTTAGAGAATTTGTTATGTACGAGCATCCCTGCCCGTTTTGTCTTTTTTTATAATAGCAAGCTGTTCCGTCGGGGTCACCGGCTGCTAGCTGACCGATGGCTGCCATCCCTAGCAGCTTGCGTATTACCATTTGCCTTACACTTTATATATCGGATGTCGCGGACGGAACTTAATACCCTTTCGATAATTTTTTTCGTCATTTTCAGCCGCGGTCACTATGGACTGCTATCTACAGGCTCAGCTCTGCGACAGGATGGAGTATGTCTCAGGGTGCAGGTCCGGCTTCGCGGTCACCTTGATATCGGTACCATACTTCGCCGCGAGGTTCAGCAGCAGCGGACTCGCGGCGAGCTCGCTGGCGACGCTCGGTGCGACCTCTATATTGTAGCCGTGCGGGGCGTGCGAGCGCGCCTCCATCTGCCGGATGTCGCGGCTGATGCGGATGCTGACGGTCTCCGTCGACTCGATATAGCCGCGCCCCTGGCAGACGGGGCACTCGGTGTAGACGATGCCGGCCAGGTTCTGGCGCGATTTCTTGCGCGTGATCTCGACGAGGCCGAGCGGCGTGATGTCGACGACGTTCATCTTCGTGCGGTCGGCCTTGCCGTGCTCGCGCAGGTAGGCGAGCAGGCTTTCCTTCTGCGCGTCGGTCTCCATATCGATGAAATCGATGATGATGATGCCGCCGATGTCGCGCAGACGTATCTGGCGCAGTATCTCCGCCGCCGCCTCGATATTCGCATGGTAGACGGTATCGGCGAGGTTCGACTGGCCGACATAGCTGCCGGTATTGACATCGATGACCGTCAGCGCCTCCGTCTTATCGATGACGAGGAAGCCGCCCGACGGCAGCTCGACCTGGCGGGCGCTGAGGCTCTCGATGATGCGGTCGAGCCCGTAGCTGCGGAACAGCGGCTCCGTGCCCTCGTAAAGCTGGACGCGGTCTACGAGCTCCGGCGACAGGTGCTCGATGAGCTCGCGGGCGCGCTGCGCCTCGCGGCGGTCATCGATGAGCAAGGTATCGACATCGGGGCCGAAGGAATCGCGGATCGTCCGGATGATGAGGTCGGCATCGCGATAGAGCAGGACGCCACCATGGCTCTTCAACCGGAAATGCGCGAGTATGCTCTGCCATAGTCCGGTCAGATAGCGGATATCGGTGGCCATGGTCTCCTCGGTGGCACCGGCCGCGGCCGTGCGCACGATGAGTCCCATACCCTCCGGACAGAGCCGGTGCGCGATATCGAGCAGGCGGCTGCGCTCCTCCTCGGACTCGATGCGCCGCGATATGCCGACATAGGCAGCCGTAGGCATGAGGACGACGTTGCGGCCCGGCAGCGTGATATGCGTCGTGGCGCGCGGCCCTTTCGTGCCGATGGCATCCTTCGTAATCTGCACGGGCAGGTACTCGCCGATATGGATGCGCTGCGGCTGGGCAAGGCTGGCGATGCGGTCGTGCTGGCGACCGTCGCCGATATAGAGGAAGGCGTTCTTCTCCTGCCCGATATCGACGAAGGCGGCCTGCATGCCCGGCAGGACGTTCTGGACGTGACCTTTGTATATATTGCCAACGATATGCGAGTGTGTAGCCCGCTCGACCTCGATGGATAGCAGCTCGCCATCCTCGACGATGGCGGCGCGCGTCTCCTCCGGCGATGCTTCGACTAGTATGGATTTCATGCGCCAGCCTCCTTTCAAGTAGTTTTCAGACGATATCCAGCAGAGTCTTCCCCTGGCTGTAGAGGCCGGTGCGGGTGATGCGGGCCTGGGCCGGGTTCACCGGCAGGCCGTATTCATCGGCCAGCAGCTGCAATATCTCGAGCGGCTTCACGCTGCCGGACTGGGTGATCCTGATATCCATGGCGAGCTCGGCCTGGCCGTCAGCTGCGGTCAGCTTGACGGGCTGCAGCAGGTACTGCTTCGTCTCGATGTCGCGCTTTTTCTTCGGCGTGACGCGGTGATAGACTGCCGAGGCGGCCGCATTGTAGCGCGCGACGGCCTGCTCCGCCGCACTGGCATCGCCGCCCAATGGCACCTCGATCCGGTACGTCGCCTCATCCGTCGCCGCCATGAGCGCGGGATGACGGCCGTGGACCTGTTTCAGCCCGAGGAGCTGGACACCGGGCGGCAGGTTGTCCTGCAAGGCGTCGAATACGACCGGCTGGGCGACGTCGCGCACGAGCTCAAAATCCATGTACTCGGCCTCGCTCGTGACGCCGAGCGACAGCGCTGAGGCGAACGCTACCTTCATGTGAGGATTGAAGCCCTCGGAATAAGCCATCGGCAGATGCGCCCGGTCGAAAGCGCGGATGAACAGGTTCGCATAGTCGAGATGCGAGACGTAGCGCAGTGGCTCCCCCTTCGTGATGCGGGCGCGATAGCAGTAGAGCTCGCGCGGCTGGCCGTTCTTATGACCAGGAGCCAACGGCGGCTTTTTGCCCGGCTGCGACTGCGACGCCGGCGGGATGAGCGATCCGCTCTCGGCATCGAGGGCCCCAGCAGTCTGCCGCAGGTCGCCCCTGGCCTGCTCCGCCGCACCGGCCTGCAGGTCAGCTGCATGGTCGATGACGGTGACGCCAAGGTTCGGGCAGATGCCGCAGGCCTGGCAGTCGCCGCGACGGCAGTCCGGTGTCAGCCGCCCGCGCATGGCATGATGCCACTCGCGCAGCAGGAATTCCTTGTTGACGCCCGGCGACGTGATCTCCCAGGGCAGCGGCTCGGCGAAATCGCGCGTGCGCTCATTGTAGTACGCCATATCGATGCCGCATTTCGCAAAGGCCTCAACCCAGACGTCATGGCGGTAGTGATCCGTCCAGCCGTCGAACCGTGCCCCGTCCTGATACGCCTGATAGATGACCGGCGCGAGCCGGCGGTCGCCGCGCGCGAGCACGCCCTCGATGACGGAGAGGCGGGCATCGTGGTAGTTGAACGTGATGGCGCGGTCAGTGATATGCTCTTTGAGCAGGTGCTGACGGCGCTCGAACTCCGCGATTGGCAGCTGGCCGAACCACTGGAACGGCGTGTAGGGCTTCGGCACGAAGCAGGCGACCGAGATGGTGACCTTGACGCCGCGGCGGCCCTTGATCTCCGTGTAGAGGTCGACGACTTTCTTCGCGAGGTCGGCGATGCCGATGATATCCTCGTCCGTCTCTGTCGGCAGCCCCATCATGAAATAGAGCTTGACCTGCTTCCAGCCCTTGCGGAAGGCGGCGCCGCAGGCTTCCATGAGGTTCTCCTCGGTGACGCCCTTGTTGATGACATCGCGCAGGCGCTGCGTGCCGGCCTCAGGTGCAAAGGTCAGGCCGGATTTCCGGACCTGCTGCATGCGCTGGGCCAGTCCGATGGAGAAGCTGTCGATGCGCAGCGATGGCAGCGAGAAGCTGACTTTCTCATCGCGGAAATCGCTCATGAGGTCGTCGACGAGCTGGTCTAGCCCTGAGTAGTCTGCCGACGAGAGCGAGGTCAGGCTCATCTCATCGTAGCCTGTGCAGGCGAAAAGTCCCCGGGCCATGTCGCGCAGGTGGCTCTCGCTGCGCTCGCGCACCGGGCGGTAGCAGATGCCTGCCTGGCAGAACCGGCAGCCGCGTGAGCAGCCGCGGAACAGCTCGAGCATGAGGCGGTTGTGCACGATGTTCATATAGGGCACGACCGGATGCTCGACCGACGGGACGGTGTCCATGTCTTTTACGACGCGCTTGAATATGACCGGCTCGGCCTCAGACACGGTCGGATGGAGGGCGATGAAATCTCCGGCTCCACCGTCGCTGTACTCCGGTTCGTAGAACGAGGGCACGTAGACGCCGCGCACGGTCAGCAGGCGACGCAGGAAGCCGCGGCGACCGCCGGGACGGCCTTCCCTCTTCCAGGCGATGAAGGCATCTGTCACCTCGCCCATGACCTCTTCGCCCTCGCCGATGATGAAGAAATCGAAGAAGTCAGCGATCGGCTCGACATTGTAGACGCAGGGGCCGCCACCGACGATGAACGGCATGTCTTCGCCGCGCTCGCGTGCCCAGAGCGGGATACCGGCGAGATCGAGCATGTAGAGGACGTTCGAATAGATCATCTCGTACTGCAGCGAGAATCCGAACAGATCGCAAGCCGCGAGCTCGGTATGCGTCTCGAGCGTGTAGAGCGGCATATGGCGCTCGCTCATGGCTTCGGCCATGTCAGGCCAGGGCGCATAGGTGCGCTCGACCGCCGTGTCGGGGCGCTTGTTCAATATATCGTAGAGTATGGCGAGGCCCAGGTTGCTCATGCCGACCTCGTAGACATCCGGCAGAGCCAGGGCCCAGAGGCAGTCGATCGCAGCATGGTCTTTCACCGTCTCGTTCCATTCACCGCCTGTGTAGCGGGACGGCTTCAATACCGTCTGCAGTACCTCGTGATCGAGCTTTACCATCAAATTTCCTCCGTATCAAATAATCCTACACAGTAAAAAGGGGCTGCGGAGCAGCCCCTTGGAAACATTAGAACGACAGCTGCTTCTTCCTTAGCTGGATATTCATCAGTATCGCTATGGACATGATGTTCGTGGTCAGGGAGCTGACGCCGTAGCTCATGAGCGGCAGCGGGATGCCGGTGACGGGCATGATGCCCATGGTCATGCCGACATTGACGAGCACGTGGAAGGCGAGCATCGAGGTAATGCCGACGGCCAGCAGGCGTCCGAAGGTGTCGCTGGCCTCACGGGCGATCTGGATGCCGCGCCAGAGCACGACGAGATACAGGAGCAGCAGGAATGTCACTCCCACGAAGCCGAGCTCCTCGCCGACGACGGCGAATATGAAGTCCGTATGGTTCTCCGGCAGGAAGTTCAGCTGGCTCTGCGTCCCCGCGAACAGTCCTTTGCCGAACAGCATGCCGGAGCCGATGGCGATTTTCGACTGTATGATATGGTAGCCGGATCCGAGCGGGTCGACATTCGGATCCATGAAGACCATGATGCGCATTTTCTGATAATCTTTCAGGAAATGCCATAGTACCGGTAGCATGGCGATGCCGGCACCGAATATGCCGCCGAGCAGTTTCAGGTTCACGCCGCAGGCGAATATCATGCCGAAGAATATGGCCATGAACACGAGCGATGTCCCGAGGTCTGGCTGCTTCAGTACGAGCAGGAACGGCACGCCTACATACAGGGCTATGGGCATCAGATCGTGCAGGTCGTTGATCTTCCCTACCTTGTCGTTCAATACGGTCGCCAGCGAGATGATCATGATGAGCTTCGAGAATTCGGACGGCTGGATGCTGATCGGGCCGAGCATGATCCAGCGCTGCGCGCCCAGGGCCGAGTGGCCGAATATCATGACGGCGAGCAGCAGGACGATGTTGAATATATACAATTTGTTGCCATAGCCCTGCAGCATCTTGTAGTCGAAGTTCATGAGGAACGCGGCCAGCGCGATGTTGGCGAGCGCGAACAGGCCCTGACGCTGCACATACCAGTAGCGTTCATCACTAGGGGTATTGATATGCGTAGCACTGCCGATGATGATGAGGCTCATGCACAGTATGCCGACTGTGGCTATGAGCAGGGTGAAATCTAGACGTTTGAGATATTTCTTGTTCATTTTCCGTGCTTCATGCGCGCCACAGGGATGTTGGCCACGAGGGCGACCGAGTCGTCATCATCGGCCAGTGAGATCTCCATGTCGTTCTGGTTTATCTCCATGTATTTCGATATTACCTGGATGATATCGGTTTTCAGATGCTCCATGACCTCAGGCGAGACATTGGCCCTATCATGTATGAGCACGACCTTCAGGCGGTTCTTCGCTATGTCGCCTGATTTCTCTTTCTTACCGAATATCTTCATCAATGCATCTAACATGACAATCCCTCCTCAAAGCTCAGTGACCGAATACATGTTTCAGTTTCTCGAAGAAACCCGGCTTCGGGAAGGTCATGAAGGGGATATTCTCTCCCATGAGGCGGCCGACGATGTTACGGTAGGCCTGACCGGCCAGGGAATCGCTCATCGTGATGCAGGGCTCGCCGCGGTTCGTGCTCGTGACGACTTTCTCGTCGTCCGGCACCTGGCCGATGCAGTCGATGGACAGGATGTCATTGATATCGTCCATGCCGAGCATGTCGCCGTTCTCGACCATCTGCGGGCGGATGCGGTTCACGATGAGCTTGATCGTATCCTTCTCGGCGCGGCCGAGCTCGCCAATGATCTTGTCAGCGTCGCGAACAGCGGATATCTCCGGCATCGTGACGACGATGGCCACATCAGCGGCCGCTATGGCGGTCTTGAACCCCTGCTCGATGCCGGCCGGGCAATCGATGAGTATGTAATCGAACTCCTCACGCATCTCGTTGCAGAGCTTCACGAGCGCCTCCGGATCCACCGCGGTCTTATCCTTGACCTGGGAGGTCGGCAGCAGGAAAAGGGAATCGACTTTCTTATGACGCACGAGCGCTTTCTTATACGGTACCCGTCCCTCGGTCACATCGATGAGATCGTACATGATGCGGTTCTCGAGTCCGAGCAGCAGGTCGAGGTTCCGGAGGCCCGTATCTGTATCTATGAGCACGACGCGTTTGCCGCGCATCGCGAGGCCCATGCCCAGATTTGCCGTGGTGGTCGTCTTGCCGACTCCGCCCTTGCCCGAGGTGATTACGAATATTTCGCTCATGGTCTTTGTCCTTTCCTGTCCGTTACTACAACTACAATACGGAGTTTCTGTCTATCGCCTTTGGGATGAAATGCTGTGTTTCAGCGCTTGATCGGTTCTATTACGATCTGGCCATCCTTTATCGAGGCCCGCTCGGCTCCGGCGCTCTGCTCGTTGCTGCCGGCCGGAGCGTCCGGCGAACGCGCGATGAGGCTCGCGATGCGTATCTGCGTCGGTATGAGCTGGTCCGCAACGATGAAAGCGCTCGTATCACCATAGGCCCCGGCATGGACGACGCCGCGGCAGGTACCGCGGATGTCGATGCTGCCGCCGGCGATGATCTGCGCTCCGGGATTCACATTGCCGCAGACAAGTACCGAGCTCTGCGTGCGTATCTCCTGCCCGCCGCGCAACGTGCGGTTCACGACGACCATCTCCTGCACGGCCGGCGGCTCCGGCGCAGACTCGGCCGGTGCCGGACGGGCTGCCGGCTCCGCCGCCGTTGCTTTCGGGGCAGGGTCTGGCTCGGCTGCTGGTGCCTCTGACTGTGCGTTCTCCGCCGCTGCGACTGCTTCATTCATCCAGTTCGGCAGCGCTGTCGCAGTGGCAGCCGGCGTCTCTTGATCGAGCAGGGATGAGGCGAAGCTGTGACGCTCGTGCCCGCTGTGCGACGCCGTACCGCTCTCTAGCGGCCGGAATATGAGCCCGTACTTATGGAACAGCTTCGTGAGCTGGCTGCGCTCATCGTCCGAAAACACTTCGCGTGGGAACTGCACGAGCGTGCCGCGCAGGAAGAATCCGTTGCCATCCGTGAGCTTGGCCCGGATATCATCATAGATACTCGCGAACGTGGCCTGCGGAGCGAATGTCAGCTGCAGGCCGCCCGCCGCACTGCCCTTGATCTTGACTATTTCCTCACTCATACTCGCTTTATCCTCCTGACTGGCTGTTGCCAGCGTATCACTTGTCAGCTTTCTCATCCTGTGGCTGAGCCACGCCAAACGCTGCCTCCAGTATCTTGCGCCCGATCGGCACAGCCGACTGCGAGCCGAAGCCGCCCTGCTCGACGATGACGGCTACAACGATATTCGGATTGTCGAACGGTCCGTAGGCTACGAACCAGCCGTGGTCGCGGCCATGCGAGTTCTCGGCCGTACCGGTCTTGCCGGCGATATCGATGTTGAACCCGCGGAACGAGCTGGCCGCCGTGCCGTACTTCGTGACGTCGTGCAGTCCGTCCTGCACGAGTTTTATGACGTTCTCAGGTACATCGAGCTTCGACAGCAGTTCCGGCTCGAATTCCTTGACCGTGCTTCCGTCCGGAGCAACGATGCGGTTCACGAGATGCGGCTTGTAGCGCTTGCCATCAGCCGCGATCTGGCTCATGACCATCGCGGCCTGCAGCGGGGTCACGAGGTTGAATCCCTGTCCGATGGCCGCATCGAACGTCTCCGACAGGTACCACTCGCCGTCTTCGAAGTTCTTCTCCTTGTAGCGGCGATTGGCGACGAGGCCATCTGCCTCGTACGGCAGGTCGATGCCCGTGCGGGCGCCCAGACCGAACATACGCGCGTATTTCTCGAGGCGATCGATGCCCAGGCGGTTGCCCATCTCATAGAAATAGACGTTATCGGAGTGCGCGAGGGCTTCACGGAAGTTGATCCACCCCAAGGCCTCACCCTCGGAGTTGCCCTTCGGGATGATCCAGTGATGGCCGGTATCGAGGATCTTCTCCTCCGGCGTCACAACGCCCTCGGTCAGAGCTGCCGTTCCGGTCACGATCTTGAACGTCGAGCCCGGCGGATATTCGCCGGTGATCGTCTTATTGTCCATCGGGTGGAACGGGTTAGTGTTGAGTTGGTTCCAGTATTTCGTCGATATGCCGTGCGCAAAGGCGTTCGGGTCGAACGCCGGACGACTGACCATGGCCAGGATCTCGCCCGTCTGCGGATTCATGACGACGGCAGCTGCCGCACTCGCATGAATCTGCGCCAACTGCTCATCAACCGCCTTCTCAGCGGCCAATTGCAGGTTCTTGTCGATGGTCAGCACGAGGTCGTCGCCCGGCACTGGGTCCTTGCGGCCGAGTATGGCCACTGGCTTGCCCGAGACATCGACTTCGACCTGCTCGCCGCCATCGGCGCCGCGCAGCTCTTTATCGTATACCTTCTCGAGACCGAATTTGCCTATGATGTCGCCACTCTTGTAGCCTTCATCTTTCTTCTTGGCGAGCTCTTCGTCATTGATCTCGCTGACGTAACCGAATGTATGAGCCCCCTGCTGCTTGTAGATGTAGTCGCGGATCGGCTGCACTTCTATGACGACGCCGGGGTAGTTGTCCTTCTGCTCTTCAATGATGGAGACGATATCCGGAGTGACGTCGCTCTTTATGCGTATGGGGTTGAAGCCATTGTGAGCAGCAATCTTTTCATTGATCTCCTCGACCGGCACATGCACGAGGTCGGAGATGCGCTGCTTCACATCGTCGCTGATCGGTGCCGTGAGCGGCAGCAGCGATACGGTAAAGCCCGGCCGATTCGTGACCAGGAGCTCGCCATTGCGGTCATAGAACGTACCGCGCGGAGCCGAGGCCGGTATGATGCGGATGCGGTTGCCATCCGCCAGGCTGGCATAGTACTCGCCCTCATAGACCTGCAGATAGCCTGCGCGACCTATGAGCACTGCTATGATGAGCACGATGAGCCCGCCGAGCACGCGCAGCCGCCCGGTGTAGTCATCTTCGTTGTCGCCCAATAGTGTCCCTCCAGGTTTCTATAACAATAGTAATGATATAAGGAAAGGCACCCTGAAGGTGCCTCCCACGAAAGAACCATCCCCAGTCAGCCCTCGTATTTCTCGCTGAGCTTCTTGTCCAGCTCATACGCCAGACGATGGACCGGGTAGGCAAAAGCCAGCTGATAAATCAGCATCGGTATCAGTATGTAGCCCATATGGTGCACCAGGTCGAACCGATAACCTAATAATAGCATAAGCAGGACCAAAATAAAATAGTTAGCTATGGTAGCTGCTACAGAGGCCATGATTGGCAGGAAGAACTGCTCCTTGAACACGCGGTCGGAGAAGCTGCCGCAGACGAGGCCGATCAGGAGGCGCGTAAAGGCATTGACGCCCAGGAACGTGCCTGTAGAAAGGTCTTGCAGCAGCCCGACGGCAAAGCCCATGAGCGCTCCCTCGCGCACGCCGCGCAGGAATGCGAACGAGACGGTCAGGAGCAGCATGAGATCCGGGCTCACGCCATGAATCGCGAACAGGGGCAGGAACGAGGTCTGCAGTACGTACAGGAGCAGGACGAGCCCTATCAGAATAGCTATTTTCTTCATTGCTCATTCTCCGTCTGGGTGCTGTCGTCCTCTGCACCAGCAGCCTCTTCCGCAGCTCTCTGCTCAGCAGCCGGGTCCGTCTCCGTCCCCGGTGTCTGCTGCGGCGTCACGAACGGCTCCGGCGGAGCCTCCCGCGAGGCTACGATGACCATGACATCCTCGAGCCGCTGGAAATCGACCGCCGGCTCGAGCACTGCTATCTTCAGCAGACCACCGGCATCGTTCTTCAGCGAGGATACGATGCCCACGGCCAGTCCTTTCGGATATATGCCGCCGAAGCCGGAGGTGACGATCATGTCTCCCTCATCGACATCGGCATTCTTCGGTATGTTCACCATGCGCGGCATGGTCGGGTTGTCCATATCGCCCTCGACGATGCCGGCGACCCGGGAGTCCGGACGCTGGATCAGCGTCCCGACCGAGGAACGCGGGTCCAGGATGAGCTGGACTTTCGAGGAGTTCGGTCCCGCCTCGACGACGTGGCCGACGAGTCCTTTCTCCGTGACGACCGGCATGTTGTTCTGGATGCCGTCCATCGTGCCGCGATTGATGACGATCATGCTCGACCACGTAGCCGACTCACGGCCGATGACGCGCGCAGCGACGAGGTCGAACTGCGAAGCCGCCTGCTTGTAGTCGAGCAGCGCCCGCAGCCGGGCATTCTCCGCCGCATACTCGCTGGCCTGCAGATTCTGCACGCGCAGCTGGGCGACCTCGTTGCGGAGCATCTTGTTCTGCTCGTGAACCGTCACGACATCCCAGATGCTGTCTGTGATGCCACGCAGCTCACCGCTGACCCAGCCGAATGCCGATTGGAACGGCGAGAGCACGAGTGAGACGGCCTGGCTCGATACCGGCACCTGGAAGCGGCCACGTGCCGCAAAGAATATGATGCAGAACAAGCTGACGACGACAAAGACCAGAGCCCAGAACCGCCGCCGGTTATTCTTGTCTTGCCTTACTCGATTGCCCATTATTGCTTCAGCTTCTTAGAAGTCATGACCACGCGCTTCAAAAGTTCTATGTTCTCGAGTGATTTGCCCGTACCCTCGCCGACGCAGGAAAGGGCATCCTCAGATACGAGCACCGGCATACCGGTCTCATGCGAGAGAAGCTGATCGAGGTTCGTCAGCAGAGAGCCGCCACCGGTCATCATGATGCCATGGTCCATGACATCGGCTGCGAGCTCCGGCGGAGTCTTCTCGAGCGTGCTCTTGACGGCATCGATGATCTTGTAGATCGGCTCGTCGAGAGCCTCGCGGATCTCCTTGGCCTGGATGGTCAGCGTCTTCGGCAGACCGCTCACGAGGTCACGGCCGCGGATGTCCATCGTCTTGTCCGTATCCGGGGTCACAATGGCCGTACCGATGTTGATCTTTATCTCCTCAGCGGTACGCTCACCGATCATGAGGTTGTACATGCGCTTGATGTACTGCTGGATGGCCGAGTCCATCTCATCGCCGCCGATGCGGATGGAGCAGCTCGTGACGATACCGCCGAGCGAGATGACGGCGATCTCCGTCGTGCCACCGCCGATATCGACGACCATGTTGCCCGTCGCCTCCTCGACCGGCAGTCCGGCTCCGATCGCAGCAGCCATCGGCTCCTCGATGAGGTATGCCTCACGAGCACCAGCCTGCTGGGCAGCATCGATGACGGCACGCTTCTCGACCTCAGTGACGCCGGACGGCACGCCGACGACGACGCGCGGACGCACGAACGACTTCGTGTTCATGGCCTTGCGGATGAAGTATTTGAGCATGGCCTGCGTGACATCGAAGTCCGCTATGACGCCATCCTTCATCGGGCGGATGGCGACGATGTTGCCTGGCGTGCGGCCGATCATCTGCTTGGCCTCTTCGCCTACCGCCAGCACATCCCCAGTATCGCTCTTTATAGCCACGACAGAGGGCTCGCGCAGTACAATGCCGCGTCCCTTCACATGCACCAGCGTATTAGCCGTGCCCAGATCTATGCCCATGTCATGCGATAATCCACCAAATAAGCTCCACATTGTCTTTGAATTTCTCCTTCCTCGGGACATGGCCCCGGGTAAACTATATTCTCCGCCAGACTCAGGCCGGGCGGGATTTTTTGTTGAAAAACAGCAATAATATTGTAGCACAAGTTGTCGGTTTTGTAATGGTATTTTCGCCGCCGGGGCAATTTTTTTCAACCGAAATAGCCAGCATCGTTCAGGCTGCAGTAGTCAGCACCGCCAATGATGATATGATCCAGCACTTCGATGTGCATGATCTTGCCAGCCTGGATCATGTTGCGCGTCATGGCGATGTCCTGACGGCTCGGCGTCGGATCGCCGCTCGGATGGTTGTGCACGAGTATGAGCGAGGCGGCATCGTAGCGCAACGCCATCCGGAACACATCGCGCGGATGAGCCACCGAGGCGGCCAGCGTCCCGCTCGTGAGTTCCTTGAATGCGCGGATATGATTATGCGTATCCAGCAGCATGACGCAGAAACTCTCATGGTCCTGATAGCGCAGCTTCGGGCTCACATAGTCAGCCGCATCCTCTGCACAACTGATCGTCTTTATGGACTGGGCCTTCGACTCGAACATGCGGAACCCCAGCTCGACTGCGGCCAGTATGGCAGCAGCCTTGGCCGGGCCGATACCCTTTATCGTCCTGAAGTCCTCGACCGTCATGTCACGTACGCCGAGCAGTCCGATGTCCTGATAAAGGCTGAGCACTTTATCAGCTACCGTCAGTACATTTTCCTCCTGATTGCCGGTGTGCAGCAGTATCGCGAGCAGCTCGTTCGTCTTGAGCGCACGGGCCCCGCACCGCATGAGCCGCTCGCGTGGCAGCTCCTCATCCGGCATATCGCTCAACATCATCTTTCCCATAGCTCCGCCCCCACTTCGCGGGCCAGCTCCGCTGTCTTGGCCAGCGGCAGTCCAACTACATTGGAATAAGAACCAGCAATCGACGTGATGAAGACCGCTGCCCGGCCCTGTATGCCATAGGCACCGGCCTTGTCCAGCGGTTCTCCAGACTGTACATATTCCCTGATCTCAGCCTCGCTGAGCTCCCGCATCGTGACGCCGGTCGTGACGGACGCCGTGCTGCTCTCGCTGACAGCCATCCCCGGCTGGTAGCGGGCAAACGCCAGTCCCGTCGTCACCTCATGCGTGCGGCCCGAGAGCCCGGCCAGCATGCGCATCGCCTCGGCTGCATCGGCCGGCTTGCCGTATATATGGCCATCGAGAGCGACGACGGTATCGGCCCCCAGTACCCATTGTCCGGCGTTCTCCGGCTGCGCAGCCACGGCCTCGGCCTTGGCCAGGGCATTGCGCTGCGTGAGCTCTGCCGGAGCGAGGTCATCCCCCTTGAGCTCTGGTGCCGAGCTCACCGCCACGCGGAAGCTAGCCCCGATCTGCTCGAGCAGCTCCCGCCGCCGCGGCGAGCCCGAGCCTAGTATGATCATGACATATTCCCCCTCATATACCGCCTCAGTAGCGACGGAACAGGACCAGCGCCAGTACGACGCCGATGATGCTCATGAGATTCGGCGCGAATGACAATCCCAGTGTGAGCTGTATCACATAAAGATTGATCGTGAACGGCGCGATATCGAACACCGGATACGTCGTGACGAGATAGGGCATCACGCCGGCCAGCATGTCGACCGAGCGCAGCAGTTCCCCGAGCAATCCGCCCAATATCGCACCTATAATCACGAACAGCACACACATCCCTGTACCACGTCCGCCGAATTTTGCCACTGCTATCTCCTCCTGTATAATCTCTACATACTCCCGCGGATGAAGCCACCGGCCTGCACCGCGCCACCGATCCTGTCACCGTCATCGAGGTCCGGAATCCTTTTCTGTGGACCAGTCGGCCTTGACGCTGTTCTTGCCGCCTGACTGCTTGGCTTCGTAAAGGGCCTTGTCCGCCTTCAGGAACAGGCTCTCCACCGTATCATCCGGTGAAGCCATGACGACACCGATACTCGTCGTGAGATGGCCGCCGTCCGGCAGCACGCAGTATTTCTTCACATGTTTGCGGATGCGCTCCGCGATCTGGACGGCCTGCTCCTTATTCACATTGATGAGGCCGACGATGAACTCGTCACCGCCCCAGCGTCCCGGGAAATCGTCGCGACGGCATATGCCCTGCAGCAGGGCCGCCACTGCCTGCAGGGCCGCGTCGCCCATGAAATGACCATAGTTGTCGTTTATTCCCTTGAAATCGTCGATGTCGAGCATGAGCAGCGCCATCGGATTGCCGACGCGCACACCGTTGAGCGCCCGAGCGATCTGGGCATCTGTCTCGCCGCGGTTCATGAGGGCGGTCAGATGGTCGGTCTGTGCCATTTCGCGCAGCTTCGCATTGCTGACCTCAAGCTCATGCATCGTCGTCTCGATGAACTTCACCATATGCATGATGATAGACGTGCGCCGATCGACGGCGATAGGAGCGGGAGCGATTGCCGCAGGCATCGCCGTCTGTCCGCCCTCGCGCAGTCCCACAATTTCCAGCGTCATATTTGACACCATGATCTTCCCCGAGTGACGCATGATCTCGCCATACGCATAAAAGCCGAAGACGGGTGCATCGCGGCGGCTTAACTGCAGCTCCTTGTCCGTATCGAAGCCCAGCAGCATATGGCGCGCCATGCAGCTGATTGCCAGGATGCACTGTGGCTGGAAGCGGTGCATCTCACGCTGTATGTCGGCCGCCCGCTCCAGGATCTCATAGGGGTCGCCATAGGAGAGCCGCACCTGCTCGCCCACATGCAGGTCAGCGCCGAATATCATGGAACCATCCGGCAGGCAGGCCTGCGGGTGGCGCGCAATCGTCATGCCGTCGCGCTCGAAGAACAGCGGGAATGTCAGCGATTCGAGTATGAAGTCATCATCATTCTCTATGCCGAGGTATTTCCTATATATATCGATAGGACGATGCCCATCGATGCTGATGACCCGATAGGCACCATCCATTTCCGTGATGGTCATGTTGCGGCCCAGCGGCTTCCAGCCGAGGCTCGAGCGATAGTCCGCATAGAGATCAGCACCGTGGAATATGATGGCTGCCACGCCGCGCTTTAACTCCTGCTGCCCGGTGAATATCAGGCCGTCGCCTACACTGCCATCATCCGTCATCCCGCCAAAAAACGTTATAACAGCTCTGGCCTCCGAAATCGTATCCAGAAAAGCCGTCTGATCAGAAATGGGCCCGGCTGACACCAGTCCGACGATCGCCGTATCCGGATGGGCAGTCAGGCGCTGCAGGAACTCCTGCCCCGCTGCCTGGCTGCTGCATTTCTCGAAATCATATACAGCGATATCCACGTCCGACGATTCGAATGCGATATAGCATACGGACATATACTTCTCGTCATCGCTGCCATTCACGATATCGAACGATGTGACGGTCCCTACGATTTCCGCCTGCGGGAAGGCTCCCTTGATGCGTCGGATCACCTGTCTGCCATCAGCTGTCAGATGGCGTGAATTTATGAAGATCAGCAGCCGGTTCACTCTCGGCAGGCCAGCCAGTCTGGCCGTCACCTCTGTCATGGAAGCCTCTAAGTCGGACTCGCTGCTGAGCCTGTATGGCATCTGTATCATATTAATTACTCCCCGGCCTATCACCGTATCATCAGTCTTTCCGTAGTTGCTGATGATGGAAAGGGTTCTGTTTTTCAGTATATCATATCAAGTGAAAAACAAAAAGAGTCTTAAGGCTTTCCTCTGTAACCATAGAACAGTCCAGCATATAAAGAAACCCTGACCATCCTCTAGTCAGGGTATGTAGACAAACTGGTGCGACTGGAGCGATTCGAACGCTCGACCCACGGTTTAGAAGACCGTTGCTCTATCCAACTGAGCTACAATCGCAAAAATGGTCGGGATGACAGGATTCGAACCTGCGACATCCTGCTCCCAAAGCAGGCGCGCTACCAAACTGCGCTACATCCCGACATGCACTAGACTAGTATAACTTTTTATGCGGCACCTGTCAACCCGTTTTCAGGCTTTTTCAAGCTCGCGGCGGTTCATCTCGCGCACGAGCATGACAGCTCCCTGCCCCAGGCCGGTCTCGCGGGCCGTGTCCTCTACGGAATACCCGCTCATGAGCAAGGCACGGGCCTTCGCGGCTGCGGAGCCGCTCGGCTGCCCATCGGGGCTGGCCGCCGCCTCCGGCGGTGCTGCTGTCTCATCAACGGTCCCGTCCTGCATGGCTGCTGCGAGGCCAGCTGCCTGTACAGAGTCCGCATACGTCTGATACTGCCCCAGGGAACTGGCCGAGACGGGGGGCTCGGGTGCTGTCTCAGCAGCCTCATGCTCCCGCTCGATCGACTGCTGCAGTATCGCTGCAAAGTCCTGTGCGTCACCGTCAGCGGCGCTGGTTGGTGCCTCCGGAGCATGTACAGCCGCTGGCTCTGCCGCTGCCGCGGCTGGAGCCGCAGGATCTCCCGCGAGACCAGTCCCCGGCGTCTCCGGCTCCGTAGCCGGCGGCATGGAGCGCTGGGGCAGGCTGGCAGCCAGCGTGGCAGTCGCTTGCAGCGCTGCCAGTTGCTGGCGCAGGGCCTTCAGCTCCTCGCCCTGCAGCGTCAGCTCGTTCTCGAGCCGACGGCTTTCATCGACCTTGGCACTGAGCGCAGCCTGCTTCTCCTCGGCCTGCTGCAGCAGGGACTCGAGCTGCGTCACGCGATCGCTGAGCCGCCCGACGACTTCGTCGCCGGTCTTCTGCAATTCCTGCTTCAGCTGGGCAGTGGCATCGCGCATCTCATGCTGATCCAGCAGCGGCTGCTCCTGCTTGTGCGTATGATAGCGCACGATGAGTATGAGCAACGCGCCGAATATTATGAGAAAGCCCAATATCTCGGTTATCATCTGGAAAAAAGCCCCCTGCCCCCTAAGAATATCCCCCGATATCAGGTAGTGATATCGAGATGACGGCCACGCAGCGGGTCGAAGGCCATGACTTCCTCATCGCTGTCCTCCGTCTCCGCTGAGTGCCGTTGCCCGGAGCCGCTATAGCCCCCTTGGCCGCCCCGTCTCTGGTCGTCCTTTATGCGCCCGTCCTCGGGATTGCTCTTCGTGCGCACCTGTTTCTGCTTCAGCTTGTCATCGGCCTTCTGCTGGACTGCCTGGAAGTCCTGCTGCAAGGCACTGGCCTGATTCATATTGTGCTGGACCTGCCCGACCTCGGTTGCCCGCGGTACGATCATCTGCATGCTCATAGGACTGACATCCATCGGTATCATCTCCCGTCTTCCGTCAATAGTGATTACCGCTGAGGCTCCTGTGGAGCCTCAGTACGGACCTATATCTACATTATCATCTTTTACTGATAATGTACAATGCTTTATCTCGGACTGCACATTCTTCGCTACCGAATTTATCATTACATTCGTGCCGGGATATATGACATCAGATACGCGTATCTTGCCCGCCCGCATCTTTTCCAGCTCGGCCTCTATCTTCTTGATTGCTTTCTCGAGCCGCTTCAATTTGCCAGCCAGAGGGAACTGCGAGCGGGTCAGCGCATTGATCTGGTCGATGCGCTGGGGCGGCAGCTTCGATATGTCTATCTTGCCCAGCGTATTCAGCATCTGAGTGATCTGGGTGAGGCGCTGCCTGTTCTCCTTGTACTCCTTGCAGTTCTCGTTATACTGACGCTGCAGCTGCGGATCGATGCCGACCGAGAGGCGCGTCACGACGAACGCCTGATTGCCGACGACCTTGGCCCTGATCTCCTCGCCGGCCATCGCCGAGCCGCCATTGATGAGACCACGCTTTTCCTCGATGATCACGTGCTTGCCGGCCGTCAGCGTGGAGTGGAGGCTGACATCAGCGATGTATATGTCGCGTCCGGCCTCGATGACGGCGTTCTCGGCGAATGCCGCCCGCACATCCTCATCGGCTGCGACCTTGCCCCGGTTCATGCCTGTAACACCACCGCCGATGATGATATTGCGGCCATGGATATCCGCCCCGCTGACCATGCCCTTGATCTCTATGTCGCCGGTCGCCTTCACCGTGAAGCCTGCATCGACATTGCCCTTCACCGTGACGCTGCCGTCGAAATCGATATCGCCGGTCCCCACGCCGACATCGGAATTGATCGCGAGGTGGGAGTCGATCTCTATTTTCTTGCCTTTCTCGACGATCTGGCCATCGATCGTGGCTACGAGCTCGTTCTCACCGACGACCTTCGTATTCTTACCGTTCGGCATCGGTATGGGCTTGCCGTTGCGCGCATGGACCTCATTGCCGAGTACATCGCGTCCCGCCTTGCCCTCGGTCTGCGGCACGCGCACAGCCAGCAGGCTGCCGGCCTTGACGAGGACGAACAGATTCATATTCTTGTAATCGACGCGGTCGAATTCATCGATGACCGGACGACCTTTGATGCCGAGATCGAACTTCTTATCGATATAGGCATCGGTGCCATTCTGGGCGGGAATCCCCCGGGCTGCCACGAACGGTTCCAAAGACTGCACGCCTTTGGCGATGGCGTCCTTGTCAATGCCGAATATGACTTTCTTGTTCAGCAGTGCCTCAGCCACCATCTGCTCATCGGGCAGGCGTCTGCCTTTCTCCGTATCATATTTCACCGTAGCCTGCATGCGGTCACGGCTGACTTCGACAATGATCTTCGCATAGGGCTCTTCCTCTTCCCCAGCTCCTGCCTGGCCCTCGTAATGCTCGGTCAGGCGGCGCGGGACGCCCGCGGCCTCACGCAGGCAGCGGGACAGCTGCACCACGTCATAATCCTTTACCCCGTTTTCCTCGAGGATCTGCCCGATATCGGACAACTCGAACAATACCCCCTGATCATCCGAGGGGTAGACCGTGAGGTAGGCACCATCATTGCGAAATTCCAGGAGGTAGCCTGCATCCTTGCCTCCGACCGGCTGACGCACCGCTAAATCATCTGCACCAGATGCGTTCCGTGGGTTATCATCCATGGTTCATCCCTCCTGCTACCTGCATCGGCTTATTTCATGTCGTCTCCCTGCGTGCGGTTCAGGTAGCCCCGCAAGCGGAATACAGCCTTTGTATGCAGCTGTGATATCCTGGCCTCTGACAGATGCATGACCAGACTGATTTCCTTCAATGTCATTTCTTCGTAGTAATAAAGGGTTACTACCTTTTTCTCTTTTTCCGGCAGCCGGTCTATGGCTGCCGCCAGTATCTCTTTGAGCTCGGTGCGCTCCATGCTCTCAGCCGGTCCCGGAGCATCATCTGCCTGCGTATCCGTGCGCAGGTAATCATCCAGCGGGATGACTGTAGCCACGCTGACCTGATTCTCAAGCGTGTGCAACGCATCAAGCGTTATTTCCAGTTCCTCTGCCAGTTCCTCATCGGTGGCGGCACGGCCCAGCTTCGTCTCCAGGTTGTAGACCGCCTGCTCGTAGCGGCGTATCTTCTGCCGGGTCGTGACCGGTATCCAGTCCCTGGCCCGCAGGTAGTCAAGCATGGCCCCGCGCACCCGGACACCAGCATATGTCTCGAATTTGTTCTTGCGCTGTGGATCATAGCGCTCGATAGCATCCATGAGTCCGAAAAAGCCGCTCGATAACAGATCATCGCGGTCCACATGCGCCGGCAGGCTGATCGCCAGGCGCCCTGCTACGATCTTGACCAGCGGCAGATAATGTTCGGCAATCTCATTGCGAAGCTCCACAGTATGCTGCTGGCTGTATTCCTGCCATAAGGCAGCCATATGGGCTTCGGCCATGGACTTGTCCCTGTCCTCACTCATACGTCTCGCCCCCATACCATGATGCTTCCCTGCCTGTATTTTTCGCTAATAATAAGCCCTCTCTTATCCGGCCGGCGGCGTCTCTATGTGAGACAGATCGTCGGTCTGCAAGGGTGAAAAACCAGCCGCTCCAGTCGTCGGCTCCTGCTCCGCGGCAACCTCATCAGGTGCAGCAGCAGCCTCCTCGGGCTTTCCTGCCTCGGCGTCCTGACTCTGCTCAGCCTGGGCTGCAGCTTCGGCCTCCGCTTTCTCCTGCTCTTCCTCGGCTATGATTTCCACCATATTCTTGTCGAGGCCGATGATGTGCTTCTCCTCCAATACGAAAGCTATGAGCCAGACCACGACAGTTGTCACAGCGAAGCCGCACAGCGCCCGCAGCAACATCGTCAATATGCGTGCATGGGATACGAGCCCGGCCAGCAATATGACAAGAGCCGCTACCAGTGCGAACAGCACGGCCATTCCCAATTTCAGCAATATGCCTCACCCACTAGATTTCTTTTTCTCCCTTGTCGATGGTCTTGACCGTATAGATGCCGGTCTCCAGATTGATCTGTACCGTACGACCATACGTCCCGCCCGTATCCTCAGCTATGAGACGTATATTGAGGCTGCGCAGCACTTTCTTGGCAGCCTCGGCGTTGCGAGCACCGACGCGCATGATATCAGTGGCATTCGCAAAGGCGAACATCTGCGATCCACCAGCTATCTTGGCTACGAGCCGCGAGCGCGATGCGCCGAGCTGGAGCACATCCCCCAGCATCAGCGGCAGGCCTGTATCAGCAAACTTGGCAGGATTGTCCGTAGGCCTGGCCTGCGTGCTGTCAGGCAGCATGATATGCAATAGGCCGCCGACTTTGGCCTGCGGGTCATACAGTGATATACCTATGCATGATCCGAGTCCATAGCTGATAAGGGTATCTGGCGCTCTACCGACCTTGTAGTCCGCCATACCCACTCTGATCAGTTCAGGCATGTCACTCAACTCCTACCGCATTCATTATCGTTTCCAGCGAGCCAGGGTCCGGTACGAGGAAGAAGTGGCCATTGATGCCGTCATCCTCGGACAGGAACTCGGTCTCTATGACAAGCGCCTGATCACCCATGGTGCCCAGCTGTACCAGGACAACGTTCAATATTGCTCCCGCCATATCCATGGCCAGAGCCGGTATGGACGGCAGCATGGATATATTCGTGAACGTGTAAAAAGCGTTGAGATAGGCTCCCGCCAGTATATTGCCGATCTCCATGAGCGCTGATTCGTCCATGAAGTCGAGCTTGTTCGTCGCACCGTGGGGCTTGCCCATCAGTGTATCGACCAGATAGTACGCACTCTGCTGCGGCAACAGGAAAAGTATGTTGCCCGGTGCCTTGCCATAGACGCGCAGGAACACCCCTACGACTATGGCATCCGGACCACCTACCAGATCTGGCACCATATCGAGTGGCACCAGAGATACCTTCGGCACATTCATATCTATGCGCCGATTGATCACCTGCGACAAGGCCGTCGCCGAATTGCCGGCACCAACATTGCCGATTTCCCGTAGGGCATCGAGCTGAACGTCATTCAATGAAAATTCATCTGACATATCTTGACACCTCATTCTGATTCTTCAATCCACATCGATATCGGCAGAAGCAGGACAAGCCATCAGGGCGTGGATTGATTTCCTACGGATGAGAGATAATCCTGTTTCGCTCCCCGCCAGGGGATTATTTTGCTTCTTTAGGCAGGCCGAGGATCTCGCGCAGATTGAGCATGATGATGAGACGGCCGTCTATATTGCCGATACCTGAGATATATTTGATATCCTTCTCATTTATGGCTTTCTTCGTATCAATCGGCTTGCTGTTGATGGTCAGTACCTCGGTCACTGCATCTACGAGCATGCCCACGAGCAAGTCATCGACATTTACCGTTATGATACGGGTGCTGTCGGTGTACTCGGACTCTGCCAGTCCCAGGCGCTGCTTCAGGTCGATCACCGGCAGCACGGAACCACGCAGGTTTATGACACCTTTGATGAAATCTGCGGAAAACGGTACGCGCGTGATATCGGTAAGGTTATGGATTTCCTGAACGTTCAGGATGCTGACACCATACTCCTCGTCGTGGAGCTTGAATGCCACAACCTGGATGCCCTCATCCATAGCCGTATCTTTATTTTCTTCGTTTGCCATCGTTTTTGCCTCCTTACTGAATCATCGTAGCGACATCGAGTATCAGAGCTACGCGGCCATCGCCGAGTACCGTGGCTCCCGAGAACATCTTGAGTCCTGTGAACAAAGAGCCCAGCGTCTTTATAACGATTTCCTGCTGTCCGATGAGCTTGTCAACTACTATGCCAGCCTTGGCTTCGCCAGCATGAACTACGACTACGAATATGTCCTCGGCATCCTTGACATGCGGCACCTGCAGGGTCTGCTCCATGCGGATGATCGGGATGATCTCGCCGCGGAGCACGATAACCTCGCGGTTCTGGACGGTCTTTATGTCAGTCGGCTGGATATTGATCGTGCTGTCAATGGAGCCGAGCGGTATCGCATACATCTCTTCCTGTACCTGGACGAGCATGGCCTGGATGATGGCCAGCGTGAGCGGCAGCTTGATTTTGAATATCGAGCCCTCATCGATATGGGTCTCGACATCGACGTGGCCGGACAGGGCCTCGATCTTCGAGCGCACGACATCCATGCCGACGCCGCGGCCCGAGATGTCGCTGATCTTCTCGGCTGTCGAGAAGCCCGGCAGGAATATCAGGCGGACGGCATCCGCATCATCGAGCTTGTCGGCCTCTTCCTGGGTAATCATGCCCTTTTCTACGGCCTTGCTGCGAATCTTGTTCGGATCGATGCCGGCACCATCATCCGTGACCATGATGACGACATTGTTGCCCTCATGGCGAGCGATGAGGCCGACCTCACCGGTACGCGGCTTGCCCTTGGCTTCGCGCTCATCCGGCATCTCGACGCCGTGATCGCAGGAATTGCGCAGGAGGTGCATGATCGGATCGCCGATCTCATCGATGACAGTACGATCAAGCTCGGTCTCCTCGCCCTCGATGGTCAGGTTGATCTCCTTATTGAGTTCCTTCGCTATATCGCGTACCATGCGCGGGAAGCGGTTGAACACGGCGCTGACCGGCACCATGCGGACCTTCATGACGATGTTCTGGAGCTCGGTCGTGACGCGGTCCATCTGCTCGAGCGTCTCTGTGAGCTCCGCCAGGCGATGCGTCTGGCCAATCTGCTCGAGGCGTACCTTGTTGATGACGAGCTCGCCCATGAGGTTCATGAGCGTATCGAGCTTCTCGATATCGACACGCACCGACTGGCTCTGATGATGATTCTTCTTGGCCTTGTTGGCAGCCGGTTTCTTCTCCGCCTTGGCAGCTGGTTTCGAGGCTGCCTTAGCGGCCGGTGCCGGAGCTGCGGGAGCCGGGGCAGCAGCTGCTGGCTGGGCCGGTGCCGGAGCTGCATCCGGATCTACGACGCTGACCTCTATGCTGTCGATCTCGGATATGGAGTTCAGTGCATCCTCGACCTGCTTGACCTCGGCCCCGGTCACGAGCAGGATCTCGAACGAGCGGTCGAATTTCTCCTGCTCGAGGTCTTCCGCCGACGGCACGGACTTTATGACATCGCCCAGCTCATCGAGAGCATTCATGACCATGTACGAGCGCGCGGATTTCAGCAGGCAGGTCTCAGCCAGCGTGACTTTTACATGGATGCCCTGCAGGCCGGACTCCTTGGCTTTCTTCAGCACATCGATATCGACATCGCTGAGAGCGAATGACGGACCGGCTGGAGCAGCAGCGGCAGCCGCAGCCGGAGCGGCAGCGGCCGGAGCCGGCGTCCCCTTCGATATGGAGCTGAGTTTCGCGACGAGGTCGGATACATCGACGACATCCTCCGACTCGCCATCACCGACGCTGTTTATCATCTGCTCGAGCGAATCGAGGCACTTGAACAGGGTATCGAGGATATCCTCGTTTATGTTCAGCTTGTCATTGCGGATGAGGTCGAGGACATCCTCCATCTCATGCGTGAGCTCGGCAATCTTGTTATAGCCCATGGTCGCCGACATGCCCTTCAGAGTGTGGGCATTGCGGAATATCTCATTGACTACGTCCTTGTCCTCGCCGTTTTCCTCGATATTCAAGAGCCCGTCATTCAGAGACTGCAGATGCTCATGCGATTCATCAAGGAACATTCCCATGTACTGATTAGTATCCATTTGTATTCCCCCTATTACTATCTCTTCACAGCCTCGACTATGGCTCGAGCTATCAACTCTACCGGCTTGACTTCATCAGCCAGGCCCGCGTCAACTACTGCTTTTGGCATGCCATAGACCACACAGGTGGCTTCATCCTGCGCTATGCAGTAGCCGCCATTGGCCTTGATCTTCTTCATGCCCTCGCAGCCATCAGATCCCATACCCGTCATGATGACCGATACCAGCTGACGCCCTATCGAAGCTACGGAGTCATACATCACATTGACTGCCGGACGGTGGTTGCCGACCGGTGGTTCCTGGCTCAGGGCGATCTTTCTGACACCCCCGGAGCCTTTCACCCTCATATGATAATTACCTGGAGCTATATATACATGACCAGGCTTTATAACCTCGCCATCCTCTGCCTCTTTGACAGCTATGGCCGATATGTTATTGAGCCGGTCAGCTAATGCCTTGGTAAAGCCAGCTGGCATGTGCTGGACTACGACGACGCCGCACGGCAGGTCGCCCGGCAGCCTCGTTATGACATTCTGAAGTGCCTGAGGACCACCGGTCGATGTGCCGATGGCCACGAGCTTGCCGCTGCCGCCGGAGCTGCTGTGGACCGCCCGCACTTTTTGCTGTTCTTCCTGCTGCTTCTGCTCCTTGCGCAGCAGCAGCGGATTCTGCCGCCGGCTGCCGTATGCCGCCCCAGCCGGTGCCGATGTACCAGGCGGCGCTGTGGTCGGCGCACGATAGCCGTGGCGCTGCGGCAGCTCGATATGCCTGACTCCCGTCGTCCGGGAGGTTCCCATGCTCTCGGCCTTACCACCGGCACGGAATTTATGCACGTGGGCCCGGGCAGCGTTGCGGCATTTCGTCAGTATCTCAGGCTCTATGCTGTCGATACGCGATATCGAGGCTCCCGCTTTGCTTATGAAGTCGACCGCTCCGAGCGCCAAGGCCCGGACTGTGGCCTCAGTCCCCTCCTGCGTCAGACTCGAGAGCATGACGACCGGCAGCGGGCACTCATCCATGATGACCGCCAAGGCATTCAATCCATCCATGACTGGCATGTTGACATCGAGTGTCAGAAGATCTGGCTTCAGTTCCTTGACTTTCTCTATGGCCTCTTTGCCGTTCCTGGCCGTAGCTGCGACCTCGAAATCACTCTGCTTCTTAAACAGGTCAGAAAGGACCTTGCGCATAAACGCAGAGTCATCAGCTATAACGACTCGAATCATCCCTGTTCACCCCATTTATCGAATCATCGGCTGCCAGCCGCGATGCATCACTTATTGAGGATGCCCTTGGCCAGCATTTTGCGTTGTTCGGCGAAAACGTAATGAACGATCTTGTTGCTCGTCGCGCGAGCAATGAATTCGAACTCCGCTCCCACGTGGTAGCGTGGTTCCTCGCCTTCGCCCGAGACGAGCCGGCTCCTTATCACCCTGCTCATCACATCGATCGTACCTGTTTCGAGGATGTCGTTGATTTCCAGGGCCGCCTGCATACCGGATTTCACGGGTTCATTCATGACAAAGCATATGCCGTTGCCGCTCAGATCCACCGTCCTGGTACTGATGGCTTTGCTGATCGAGCCATCCTCGGCTACCAGACGTACTTTCACGGGCAGATTGACATCGACACGCACGAACTGCCGATTCTGGAACCTCTCGACCTGTTCCGGGCAGTCGATATGCCATACCGGCAAGTGCCCCTCGAGTTTTTCAGATCCCTTGTAGGTGGTGAAAAAGCGATAGCGGCAACTCTCCCCCTTGGCCATGCTGAGCAGACGTTCACCGGTCCGCGGTATGATAGGTACCCCATGGCGGTCATTCGGCATGCTGACTACCAGCTCGTCCTGATTGATGCCTTCGATGCGGCTGGCATAACGAGCTTCGTCATCGCCGACGTAGAAATCAATCCGTTGACCTATTTTCAAAACATCCCTTGATTTTATTAATTCGCCCGCCATAACAAAGTTCCTTCCCATTCAGCGTGAAAAATTGAAAATATGCTGTAAAAAACCGCGCCAACCTCGCTTTACATGCTCCGTGCGCCCATAAAGCAGGTTGCTGGCCATGGCCGCCGTGCAGCGCGCCGCCAGCGAACCGGGAGCCCGGACCATGAATGGCACCTGGCTGCGAACGGAACGAGGCACGTCACCATCGTCATATATGTAACCGAGACAGCCCACGGACAGGGAGAGAAAGCGCGCTGACGTCTGTTGCAGCTTCGCGACGACTTCGCGACTCTCCTCCTCCTCATACACGCGGTTCACGATGAGGCGTATATCAGGCGAATCGGAATACATGCTATAGGCCTTCAGCACGGCATAGGCATCCGTCAGCGCCGTGGGCTCCGGGGTAGTGACCAGCAGAACCTCGCCGGCGGACAATATGAAATCCATGACATTATGCCCAAGTCCTGCACCAGTATCTATCAATATTATATCAGCTATGCTGTCTATGCCAACTAGTTTTTCCAGCAGACGCTTCTTATCGAATTCCGACAGCGAGATGGCCTTCTCTATGCCGGAGCCACCCGCAATGTAGTCGATGCCGCAGTCGGCATGGGTCAGTACGTCGGCCAGGCTTACACCATCATCGAGCAGCTTCAGCAGGTGTCCCCTCGAACGCGTCCCGAGCAGGACATCGACGTTGGCCATGCCGAGGTCGGCATCAATTACGAGTACGCGTTTGCCCATGGCGTGCAGGGCTATCGCCAGGTTGACCGTTATATTCGTCTTACCGACGCCGCCCTTGCCACTTGTTACGGCGATGACGCGGGCACCATCATCACCATTTGCTGCCTGACGGCTCACGATCCTGTCGCCAACTATCTGGCGCAATCTTGTTGCCTGATCTGCCATATCATTCCCTCAGCAGCAGGTCGGCCAGCGTCTCTGGCGTGGCCGGCACAATATCGTCCGGCACGCTCTGACCATTCGTCAGGAAGGCCAGGCCTGTCTCTTTACCTGCGAGCAAATTCACGATAAGTCCATTCGCCATCGTCTCATCCGTCTTCGTGAAGATGACATCATCCGGCTTGCAGGCAGAAAATTTCTCGAGGATGTCGGCCGCATCACGCGTCTTTGTCGTAGCGGACAATACGAGGTATTTCTTTATGCTGTTGTTGACAGCGAGCAGGTCTTCGAGTTCCTGCATCTGCCGCTCATTGTGCTGGCTGCGGCCGGCCGTATCGATGAGTACAAGGTCCTTGTCCCGGTGCTTGTGTATGGCTACCCGCAGTTCATCGGGCGTATATACGATCTCAAGCGGCAGACCGATGATATCGGAGTATGTCTTCAGCTGCTCGACGGCTGATATGCGATAGGTGTCAGCTGTTATCAGGGCTGCCTTTATGCCTTTCTCGAGTACGAAGCGGGCCGCGATCTTGGCGAGCGTCGTCGTCTTGCCGACGCCGGTCGGTCCTATGAGGGCCACGACCAGGGCGCCATTACGGCCGATTTTCATCTGCCCATCGAATCTGAGAGCGCCCCCGAGATACTTCACGAGTGCTGCTCTGGCCTCAGGGTCGAGGCAATCGCGCAACGTAGCCCCCGCCGGCATCTTGGCTGCCATGTCCTCCAGTACGGATTCATCGATATCCTGGCGGCGCAGTGCCTCCTGCAGGGTGACTTCGTCTGCGGGCTGATCCTTGCTCATGACCTGGGCCAGCAATGTCTTCATCTGGGCCAGCTCATCCTCGAGCTGCTTGATTTTCTGTTCGTCCTCGGAATTGCCACTCCCGGTCGCCAGCCTGGCCGTTGTCTCCGCCGGGGCCGCCTTCCCGGTCGGCACAGCCGGAGCCGTGACAGCCGGTGCGGGCGTCGGTGCGGCGGCAACAGCTGGCTCGCTGGCACGCGGCAGTGGTTTTTCCGGAGCAGGCACCGAATCCTGCGGCCGGCTCACGACGTCCAGGCGCTTATCGGCGCCATTGGTCTTGTACTGATTCAGTACGCTGGGCGGCACGATGGGCTTCACCGGCTGCCCGACAGGCTCACGCCGCCGGCGCGGGCGCTTGTTTTCCGGCTGATCCTCCAGAGCCGCAGTCACTTCTACAATCTCATGGCTCTTGAGTCCCAGGAAGCCACCCTCACGATATTTCTTCGTGTGCAGGATGACGGCCTCCGAGCCAAGTTCAGCCTTTACTTGTTCCATGGCTTCCTTCATTGTCGGAGCCTTGAATACTTTTATCTGCAACTTAGATCTTCACCACCCCTAGAATCTGTATCTCGACGCTGGCCTCTATCTCAGCATGCGACAAGACGATGAGACCGGATATCGAACGCTCGACGAGCTTGCGGAAATACGGACGCACAGCCGGGCTCGTCAGCACGATCGGCTGATAGCCCATGTTCGTCAGTTTCTCAAGCTCGGTATTGAGCGATTTCAGCAACCTCTGCATCGAATCGGGATCGAGGCTCACATAGGAGCCGTGATCGGTGCGCTGTACGCCGCCAGCCACGCGGTTCTCGAGCGCCGGATCGAGCGTGATGCAGGGCAGGATGCCGTTCTGCACGTACTGCTGGGTGATCTGGCGCGCCATCGCGTGACGCACATACTCGGTGAGTATCTCGGTGTCCTTCGTCGCCCGCGCATAGTCGGACAGGACCTCGAGTATCGTCTCCATATCGCGGATGGATATGCGCTCGCGCAGCAGGTTCTCGAGTACTTTCTGGATCTCGCCGACCGTCATGAGCTCCGGTACGACCTCGTCGACGAGCGACTGATTCGTCTTCTTGAGATTGTCGATGAGGTTCTGCGTCTCCTGCCGTCCGAGTATCTCGTCCGCGTGCGATTTTATGACCTCGGTCAGATGAGTTGCGAGCACGGATACGGCATCGACGACCGTATAGCCGTTCAGCTCTGCCTGCTCGCGCTCGCTCTCCGGTATCCAGAGAGCTGGCAGGCCGAAGGCCGGCTCGATTGTCTCGATGCCTGGTACCTCCTCGAACACCGTGCCGGAATTCATGGCCAGGTAGTGGTCGAGGATGAGCTCGCCCTTCGCGATCTCGACGCCCTTCAGCTTTATGATATAGGCGTTCGGCTTGATCTGGATATTATCGCGGATACGTATGGTCGGCACGACGAGGCCGAGCTCGAGCGCACACTGCCGACGTATCATGACGATGCGGTCCAGGAGGTCGCCGCCCTGTCCGGTATCGACGAGCGGTATCAGCGAATAGCCGATCTCGAGCTCCATGGGGTCTACGTGCAGCAGAGAGACGATATTCTCGGGCGAAGCCGCTTCCTTCTTCGCGGCTGTCGTCGCTGCCCGTTTCTTCTCTCCCGGCTTGGCAGGTGTCTCCGCGACACGATGCATGCGCCGCAGATTCAGCCCGATGAAGGCACATACGCCGGCCAGTGCGGAGAACGGCAGCCCCGGCAGTCCCGGCACGAGAGCCAGGAACAGCAGCACGCCGGTCAGGATGAAGAATATGCGCTCATTGCGGAAGAGCTGGCTCACGAGCTCGTTGCCGAGATTGCCCTCCGCCGCTGAACGCGTAACGATGAGGCCGGTAGCTGTCGATATGAGCAGCGCTGGTATCTGGCTCACGAGTCCCTCGCCGACGGTCAGCAGCGTGTAGTTCTGCAGGGCCTGGGCTGCGCTCAGGTTGCGCTGCAGCATGCCGATGATGAATCCGCCTGCGATATTGATCAGCATGATGATGATCGCCGCTATGGCATCACCTTTGACGAACTTCGAAGCACCATCCATAGCGCCGAAGAAGTCCGCTTCCCGCTGAATCTTCTCACGGCGGCGCTTGGCCTCGGCATCCGTTATGGCGCCCTGGTTCAGGTCCGCATCGATGGACATCTGCTTACCAGGCATAGCATCGAGGGTGAAGCGTGCCGAAACCTCAGCCACGCGTTCCGAGCCTTTCGTTATGACGATGAAGTTTATGATGACGAGGATGACGAACATGATAAAGCCGACGACCGGATTACCGCCGACAACGAAGTTGCCGAATGCCATAATCACGTCGCCAGCATAGCCCTCGAGCAATATGAGTCGCGTCGAGGATATATTCAGGGCCAGACGGAACAGGGTCGTGACCAGAAGCAGAGACGGGAAGACGGATAAATCCAGTGCCTCTGCATTATATATCGTTGACATCATCACCAACAGGGCGATGGTTATATTCAAACAGATCAGGAGGTCCAGCAGGATCGTAGGCAGCGGTATGATCATCATGATGACGATGGTCACGATGACCAGCGCTATGATGACATCGCTGTATTTTTGAAAGAAGCCGGCCCCCATCTTGCTGGGCACGGCAGCTGTCTGTGGTGCAGCCATATCCTACTCTCCTCTTTGAAAATCATCTATGCTTCATTATCAGGCCCGGCGCCGCGGGTGCCGCAGCCGGAATACATAAGCCAGGACCTCTGCCACTGCCTGATACAGCTCGGCCGGTACCAGATCGCCGACTTCGGTCGATGCATACAGGGCTCGCGCCAGCGGCCGGTTCTCGACGATCGGCACGCGATTCTCGCGGGCGATATCCTTTATGCGCTTAGCTACGAGATCTTGTCCCTTTGCCAGCACGAGCGGGGCCACCATGCCCTTATGATATTGGAGCGCGACCGCGAAATGCGTCGGGTTCGTGACGATGACATCAGCCTTCGGCACCTCCTGCATCATGCGAGCCATGGCCATCTGACGCTGTTTCTGGCGTATCTTTCCCTTTATCTGCGGATCGCCCTCTGTCTGTTTGAACTCATCCTTGACCTCCTGCTTCGTCATCTTCAGATCCTGCGTCGTCTGCCATTTCTGATAGCCGAGGTCAAGCACAGCCAGGATCATGATGACGCCGATGATCTGGAATGCCATCTTGAATACGATGCCGGCCATTTCCTGCAGGCTTTTCGGCAGGTCGAAATATATGAACTGCGGCATCCCCAACAGCTCGTCGCGCAGGAACATGTACAGTATAACACCGATGATGGCTATCTTGAGCAGCGATTTTATCAGCTCGACGAGCGATCGCTTCGAAAACATGCGCCCGACACCAGTCAGCGGGTTCAGCTTGCCGAGATCCGGCTGCAGCTGGTCGACGCTGAACATGATGCCGACCTGATAGAAATTCACGCCGAGGCCGACGATCATGATGCCCAGCATGATCGGCATCGCCGTCCGCGCCAGAATCTCCATGACGCCGATCAGGAGCGTCATAAGCCCCTCGGTATCAAGCGTCTGATCCAGGTGACTGAATATATACGTCGTATAATTCGCGATATCCGCATAGATACCGCTCCAGAGGACTTTCAGCAGGAAGAATCCCGCAAGCAGGACGAACGCCGTACTGAGCTCCTGGCTCTTGCCGACCTGGCCTTTCTTGCGCGCATCCTGGCGCTTCTTGGCTGTCGGTTCCTCTGTCTTCTCGCCGTCGGCGAAGAGCTGCAGGTCGAACTCGAACGATACCTCCAGCTCTCTGCCCGCAGCATCAGCGCTATTGCAGAGCCTGTATGGCCATGCTGATATTCCCATACATCTCATTGAACAACACATCCAGGAAAAGCACATAGAACGGCAGCATCATCGACAATGTGCCGACGCCGATGAGCAGCTGGAGCGGTATGCCGACGACGAATATATTCATCTGCGGCATCGTGCGCGCCAGTATGCCCAGACCGACATTCGTCAGCAGTATGGCGAATGTGACCGGCATGGCGATCTTCATCCCCGTCACATAGATGCCAGAGACGAAATTCGATATGATCATCGGCAGCGACAGGCTCGGGTCGATCTGCAGCAGCGGCACGGCCTGGAAGCTCTGTACGAGAGCTGCTATGATCATATGGTGGCCATTCGTGACCAGGAATATGATAACCCCCAGATTATAAAGAAAACTTCCGATAAGCGGCATCTGCTGACCGGAAGTTGGATCCATGACATTAACTACCGCAAATCCCACCTGCATATCCATGACCTTGCCGGCCATGTTTATGGCAGAAAAAGAAATGTAGGCAACAAAACCTATCAGCCAGCCGATGAACAGCTCCGCCAGGACTGCTGCCGCAAAAGCCAGCACGCTGACAGGTGCAGTCACCGGACCGAGCTGGTCCACCACCGGGAAAAGTACGATCGTGAAAGCGAAGGCTGCTGCTGCACGGAAATATACGGGTATATTCAGGCTGCCGAAGAACGGCGATATGACGAATATACCACTGACACGCGTGAGCATCAGCAAGAATACTGCCCAGTGTCCCTGCAGCACCTCATATAAATCCATGCCGCAATCACCTTATATATGCTGGCAGATTGACCAGCAGATTCGTCATATATTCGACCATGATCTGGAGCATCCAGGGGCCGAATATCAATATGGCTACAAAAACAGCCACGATCTTCGGGATGAAGGCCAATGTCTGTTCCTGTATCGACGTAGTAGCCTGGAACACGCTGACAAGCAGACCGACGATGAGGCCGAGCCCCAGCATCGGTGCTGATACGATCAGCACGATCCAAAGAGCCTGCTGCGCCAGTTGTATGACTAGATCACCTGACATGACAGCCTCCCACTACTTGAAAGAAACTATTAGAGATTTTATCAGGAGATGCCAGCCGTCGACCATGACGAACAACAGTATCTTGAACGGCAGTGATATCATGACCGGTGGCAGCATCATCATGCCCATGGACATCAGCGTACTGGCCACTATCATGTCTATGACGATGAATGGTACGTATATCAGGAATCCTATCTGGAATGCTGTCTTGAGCTCGCTGATGATGAACGCCGGTATGAGCGTGAACGTAGAAACGTCCTCCTGCGACTCCGGACGCTCGGCATCAGAAAGGTTGACGAACAGGGCCAGATCAGACTCGCGCGTCTGCTTGAACATGAATTCGCGAATCGGCGCCACCGTATTATCGAGAGCCTGCTCCTGTGTGATCTGTCCATTCAGGTAGGGCTGTATGCCCTGCTCATTGGCCTGTCCCCAGTACGGAGCCATGATGTAGAACGTCAGGAACAGCGACAGCGCGATGACGACCTGATTCGGCGGCACATTCTGTGTCGACAGGGCATTGCGCAGGAATCCGATGACCACGACGATGCGTATGAACGACGTCGTCATGATCAATATGCCTGGTGCGAGCGTCAGTATGGTCAATACGGCCATTACCTGCAGCGTCGCAGCCACGTCCTGAGGCCCGTTGCTGCCGCCCACCGTCAGATTGACCGACGGAATCGTGGCATCAGCCGCAAGACCTGTCTGACTGCCCAGGAGCAGGAACAGGGCCAGCATTCCCGTCATGAGGCCGACGGACCGCAGCCTTTTCTTCAATAAGCCGATTTTTTTCAATACCAAAGACCTCTAGTCAGTGCCGGAACATCGGCGGAATCTTGCGTACCACATCCGACAACGTGCCGAACTGCTGCGAGAACATCTCCGTGTTGATCGGGCTCTTCTGGGCCTCATGCTCGAGCTCATCGATAACTGCAGGATCCGTAATCTCCCGCAGCAGCGTGATGGAATGCTCGGTCACGCCGAGCATGACGACACATTGCGCCATCTCGACAATACACACCGAGCGGCCTGGGCCGAGCGGCAGATTTGCCAGCATGCGCCCTCCCTGCCCTGACGAGGGCTTGGCAAAATGTCCCCCCAGAAAGCGGGCCACGAAATATGCGGCGACCACAACGAAGGCAAAAATAGCAAAAAGGCTGACCAGATAAGCAGCCGTTGACCAAAAAGATACCGACGTCGGTCGCGGATCCGTATTCTCATAACCAGCCAGATATCCCCCCTGGGCGGCTTGTTCAGCCGCCCAGACAGGATCTGATGCCAGTACGAGCATGACCCCCAATATGGCAAACGCCAATAATCCTCTTTTTGTTTTCATCAGCCTACTGCTTTACGGACAGCCTCGAGGACACGATCAGCCTGGAAGGGCTTCACTATGAAATCACGTGCACCGGCCTGGATAGCCTCTATGACCATCGCCTGCTGGCCCATAGCACTGCACATTACGATCTTGGCATTCGGATCTACTTTTTTGATCTCCTTGACCGCGCTTATGCCATCCATCTCCGGCATCGTTATATCCATGGTCACAAGATCTGGCTTAAGCTCCTGATATTTCTCGAGAGCCTTCATACCATTCTCGGCCTCGCCGACAACCTCATAACCATTCTTTGACAGGATATCCTTGACCATCATGCGCATGAATGCTGCATCGTCAACGACCAAAACTCGTACTGCCATAGTTTCATCTCTCCTCATCTTATAAATAATACCCAGATTTGGTTCAACTTACATCCATTATATAGGAAACTCCTGCGTCCTACAAGAGATTTTGCCAATCTGTTTACTGTATTTGCTTAGCGCGTTCCTCGGGGCTCACGATTTCCGTGATGCGCACACCGAAGTTCTCATCGATGACCACGACCTCGCCCTTGGCCAGGAACTGGCCATTGACCTTGATGTCGACCGGCTCACCAGCCAGCTTATCCAGCTCGACGATCGAACCATTGGTCAGCTCCAGCACTTCCTTGATTGATTTCTGGGTGCGTCCCAGCTCGACGGTAATCTGCAGGGGCACATCCAGTATCAAGCCGATGTTGGCATCGTTGACCTGCACCGGAGCTGTATTGAGCGGTGTGAACTGCGCTGGCTGCACCGCCGCTCCGTTCGCTACATGCGGCTGAGCTGGTGGCTGTGCATAGCCATAGCCTGGCTGCATCATCGGCTGTTGCATCATCGGTTGCTGCATCTGTGGTTGCATCGCCGGCTGCTGCATCATCGACTGTTGCATCTGCGGCTGCATTGCCGGCTGCTGTACCGGTGGTGGAGCTGCAGCTGGCTGTGGTGCCGGGGTTGGTGGTGCCGGCGCCGGGGTTGGCGCTGCTGGTGCTGGCGTCGGTGCTGCTGCCGGCTCCGGCGCAGCGGCCTCCGCTTCGTCATTGCCGCCCCCAGTCAGCGACTCGACCATCTCCTTGGCTACTGGCACCGGGAGGATCTGCATGATCTCGCTGTCGATGAGGCCATCGACCTCCATGCGGAACGAGGTCCTCACGACCGGATCATTCTCACCGACGATCTCGGTGACCTTATCCTCAGAGCCGAAATCGATAAGATTGACCTTCGGTGGCGAGATATCGATCTTCTTGTTGAACATGGTCGACAGTGATGTCGCTACCGTGCCCATCATCTGATTCATGGCCTCGCCAACGGCACTCATGGCGATCTCGCCTATTTCAGTATCAGGATTCGTGCCATCGTTGCCCATCATCAAATCGGCGATTATGGCGGCATCCTGTGACTGGATTGCCAGTACGTTGTTGCCCTCGATGCCAGTTGTATAGCCGACCTCGACGATCAGATACGGGAGCGGGTACTCCTTCTGTATCAAGCTCATGGTCGCTACGGCCACAGACGGCGTAGTTATGGACACCTTGTGCCCCAACAGCACTGAGAGCGTCGTAGCGGCACTGCCCATCGAGATATTACCTATCTCACCCAGGGCATCCTTCTCCATATCAGAGAGTACATCACTGAACTGAGATGAATCACTAGCCGGGCTGGATGCATCTGCCGCTGGTTCAGCTGCCGCGTTCTCGGCTGGAGCTGACTCTGCTGCCGGAGTTTCGGCCGGAGCTGAGTCAGCTTCCGGAGCCGCAGCTCCATTCAGCAAAGCATCGATCTCTTCCTGGGAGAGTCCTTCACTCATCAGTATCTTCATCTCCTTCAGTTGAATTCTTTATGCGAGTAATCTGTACAGCCATTTTCTTTCCTGCAGTACCAGGCCGACAGTAAAACTTCGGCCGCTTGCCTACGAGGCACAGCAGATCATCATCAACCTTGGTATTCAGACGTAGAACATCACCAAAGCCTAAGGTCAGGAACTCATTGATCGTTATCGTTACCTCACCCAACTGCACCACGAAGGGCACCTTGGTGCGGGCGATTTTCTTTTCGAGAATCTTGACCTGCTCTGGATCGTCATCCTTCGTGACGGAGGAAGCTACCCAGAACGTCGTAGTCAGCTTGGACATAATCGGTTCCAGCACCAGGTATGGGATGCATATATTCATCATACCTTCTACTTCGCCGATCTTCATCTGTATCGTGACTATGACAACCATATCACTGGGCGGCACGATCTGGGTAAACTGCGGATTCGATTCCGTCGCCTCTAATGTCGGGGTGAATTGGACCACGTTCGACCAGGCATCCCGGAGATCCTCCATAGCAGTATCCGTAAACCGCTTCATGACGACTTCTTCTATGTCAGTCAGCACTCGGGGCTTTATCTGCGTCTTGCCCTCGCCACCGAACATGCGATCGATATAGGCGAAAGCGATCTCTGTATTTACCTCCATGATGATGTTGCCCTTCAAGGGCGGCACCGCCAGGATCGATATGACAGATGGATTAGACATCGACTGGACGAATTCCTGATAAGTAAGCTGTTCGACCGAAGCGACCTCTACACTCACAATCGTGCGCAAGTGCGTCGAGAGATACGTATTCAGCGTGCGCGAGAATGTCTCATGCAGCATGAACAGCGTACGTATCTGATCTTTGGAAAACTTGTCCGGACGCTTGAAGTCGTAGACCTTTACCTTCTTCTGCTCTTCGTCAGCCTTGACTTCCTCAGCTGAAACGGTACCATCTGACAAAGCAGAAAGCAGCTTATCTATCTCAGATTGAGACAGTACTTCATCTGCCAATCTACGTCCTCCTTCCTGCAATCATTGCTTAATATTACTGGAGCAGGAAGCTGGTGATATATACATCATAGACAGAGCCCTGTCCTAACTTGTCATTCAATTCGTCCTTGAGCTGTTTCTTCAGCTCATCCTGCTTAGAGGCATCGAACTGTTCCAGTTTCACACTGCGGAGATACTGCATCGTGGTATCGAGTATCTTCGTCTCTGCTTCAGGCTGCAGCTTGCCATCCTTGACATTCGCTTCTTTGCCGGGATTCATCTCCAGCACGATGCTGGTCTTCAGGAATTTTCCTGACTTCTGACCACCGACATTGACCAATATACCTTCCTTAGCATCGCCCAGCTTCACGAAAACGCCGGGATCATGGTGTCTGTTGCCGCCATCACTGTTCGCGCTATTCGCGACCATGCGCGTAGTCACGAAGAAGGATATGCCTCCTGCCAGGACCAGACCGACGATCACCAGGATGATAACCAGGATTATTGGCGATTTTTTCTTAGCCGGCTGCTCTTCTGCGGCATCTTCCATGTCCTTCTCTTCGTCAGCCATATTATTCCCTCCATAAAAGCATTACCCTAACATTATACCAACAGTTGGAGAAATGTCCACTTAAAATTGATGTAAAGCCCGACGATATTTCATAACGCGGCGCACAATTTCATCCATCGGCTCGTCGACGATTAGCTTCTTGCCATTGGTAAGCGTGATAACTGTATCAGGCGTTTCCTCTATAGTCTCTATGATTTCGGCATTAAGGATGAATTCTCCTTTTTTATTTGTCTTGGAGTTAAATTTCGTTAACTTAATCAAGTTCTCCCACCTCCGCACATACATCCCCTATGACGAGGGAATCCCTTACTTTTTACATATTTCGTCAAAAGGGCGGCATTATCCTTTAATTTTTTTTATGATATGCATATTTTTATGTCTGACACCTAAAAGAAAAAGCCAGCACACTAGGTGCCGGCTCCTGTGCGAGGCAAAAAATCAGCTATTGCTGCCGATCGAAGTTATATCACTGATTGCCACGCTGTACGTCTTGCCATTGACATCAGCTACGACGGTAGGCGTGCCATCAGAAATCTTCACTCCCGTCACCTTGCCCGAGTACGATGTCGAGGTTTTCTGGGTATTCCCATCACTATCCGTCGTAGACGTCGTAGTCGTCCAGGACACATTCTGGCCGATCATATTGCTGAGCTGGCCGATGAGTACCGAGCTGTCAATATTGCTGACGACTTTTGAAAGGTCCGTCAGGCCCTCAGCGACGTTCGTCATCTGCTCGAGAGCCGAGAACTGGGCCAGCTGCGCGAGATACTCGCTATTATCCTGCGGATCTAGCGGGTCCTGGTACTGCATCTGCGTCACCAGCAGCTGCAGGAAAGCATCCTTGCCCAGCGTACTGTTGTCAGACGAGGACGTCGTGCTTTGTGCCTTGCTATAGGTATCAGCGTCATAGGTCACGCCATCGACCGTGATCGTATTCAGTGAGTTAGACATATATCATTTCCCCTTCTCCTGCTATAGTTACACGCGATAATCTACACCATCCGTGGTACTCTGATTCTGTCCCGTCAAGGCTGCTGCCAAGGAGAAATCATCCTCTTCATATTCCTCGGCTCCCAGACCGCTGCTGCGATACTGATGTCTCTGCCCCTGCTGGTCCCAGGCCTGCTGGCCCTGTTCCTGTGGCAGCTGGCCATCGGCCAGACCGGCATATACCTCGACGCTATCTACTTTCAATCCCTGATTCGACAGCTCCTGGCGCAACGTTGCCAGCGAATTCTCTATGATATTGCGCACCTGGGCATTATCGCTGTGGAACGACGCCGTGACCGCACCATTCTCACTGACCGACACACGCAACGTCAGATCTCCGAGATGTTCCGGCTTCAGATGCATGACCATCTCCGTATTCTCTCCCCGACGGATGAGGCGGGCCTGGTCGACGATCTGCTTCGGTATATCATAATCTTCTGGCTGTGCAGGCTGTGTCTGCCCAGCAGCTGCTGATTGAGCTTTATCCAGATTCTGCTGGAACGTCACCCCGGCTGCATGACTCGTACCGGTCGGAGCCTCCGCAGCAGATGTTCGATCTGCGCCTGCTGCTTCCAAATCACTATCATGCTCTGTCTGCCCATCTGACGAGCCGCCTGTTCCTGTCTGCGTTTCATCCTGAACGTTCAAAGCCACACTGGCCACCGGTGCCTGTCCCTGACCAGGAGCATCATCGGTCGTATCAGTCAGCGGCTGTGATACATCACTCTGCGGCTGCTGGATGACCGGCTGCCCAGCTGCAGCTGCTGCCACCGGAATCTCCTGCGCTGCACCGTTCGCTGCCGGCTGCGCCGTCGCTGACTCTCCCGCAACTGACATCGCACCTGTCGGCTGTACAGCTGTGTTTTGTACTGCTGGAGCCTCTTGCATCGCATTATTCACTGCTGGCTGAGTCACTGCTGAATCATCCGCGACTGACATCGTACTTGACGCTTGCTCTGCCACAGCTTGTACCGCTGGAGAATCTTTCGCAGCATTTTCCACCGCCGGCTGAGCCCCCGCAGCTGGCATCATATCTGTCGGCTTTGTTGCCACAGTTTCCGACAGCTGGTCAGCTACTGACACCACTTCCTGATTGTCTGCAGGCTTCTCACTCGCCGTCGATACTACCTCCACCGGAGCAGATACCAACTGGCTCATGTCAGCTGCCGTCTTAGCCGTCGCAGATGCCAGTCCCTGTGCTGCATCATTCTGATTCAGTACAGCGGCACTGACCAATTCTGCTGGCTGAGTGCTATCTGCCATCAAACCGGCATTCGGTACTGCAGTCGCATCGCCGTTTTGCGGCATAACACCGGCATTATGAACCTCCGTACCACCTGCCTGAGGCTGTCGTACAGAAAAATTGCCCGCCGGCATCATTGTTGCCAAATTTTCTATTCCATTAACCTGCCCGCTAAAGGCAGTCTGTTTCCCGTCCGTGGTAGTGATTGATGAACTGTCGTTTGTCTGTACTGCTGACTGAGACTCATCACCAGCAATATGCATGCCAGAAAGCATGGCCAGGAACTTCTGGCTGTTTTCCGCCTGTGCTGGTGATTGTGGGATAAGGCTCTGCAGATTTGCCGTCTGCATCTGCTCAGCCGCTGCAGCCGTCACCTGGGTCATTGCCTCTGAGCTGAGCTCTACGACGGCTGCCTGTGCATCCGCAGCGATCACCTCAGACGACTCGGCCTCATTTACTGCAGGCTGATCCTGCGACTGTGACTGCGGCTGTTGCTGTGAGGACTGCCCGCCTTGCTCTGCCGCGGCTAGTATAGAAGTCAGGCTATCATCCTTTACCGTCTCATCGGCCTGTCCTTGCGCATGATCCAGCACATCATCGAATGAGTTCTTACTCCCTTTCGCTGACTTGCCTGCGCTTTTCGCCGTCTTCGTCGTCGCCGTTCCCTTCGTCTGCGGCGTCTCTACTGCTACAGACATAACGCTGTTTGCATTCATCAAGTTATCACCCCCTTCTTTAAATTCTATCGGATAAAGAAAGCATCAACTTAAATTTATTTGCTCCACCAGCGCCGCTAATAACGAAAAAGCGCACCCTCAAGCAAGGATGCGCTTTTGCTTAACTGACAGCTTCCTATCCTCCCAGGCCGTCACCAGCCAAGTACTTTCGGCGTTTGAATGC
>CACXCN010000004.1 GCA_902766095.1 uncultured Selenomonas sp.
GGGTGGCGAGCTAGTAACTTTACTCGAGTACTATCGCATAAACGGCCCACTAACAAATGGCCCGAGCAGCCGAACCATCAATGTGTTACCGAACGCTATATAGTGCCTCGCCACCCCTATCGCCTCGCTACGCTCGGCACTTCCCCCAAAGGGGGCAGCTTGTATTACGGCCGCCTTCCCCTGAGGGGAAGGCTATTATTTACATACAGGAGGCATCATCATGTCGGATGAAGATAAGAAACAATCGGTCTGGAACAGCTATAGCGATGAGGAGAAGCAGGCGCTTGAGAAGCTCTGTGCGGGCTACCGCGAGTTCCTGACGCAGTGCAAGACGGAGCGCGAGAGCGCGGCTGAGGCAGTGCGCCAGGCGGAGGCGGCCGGCTATCGCGATCTCAAAGAGGTTGTGGCGCAGGGCGGCAAGCTCCAGCCGGGCGACAAGGTCTATGCCGTGAATATGAAGAAAGCGGTCGTACTGTTCAACATCGGTGATGAGCCGCTCGAGCAGGGCCTCGCGATCCTCGGCGCGCATATCGATACCTGCCGGCTCGATGTGAAGCAGAATCCGCTCTATGAGGACGGCGGTCTCGCCTACCTCGATACACACTACTATGGCGGTATCAAGAAATATCAGTGGGTGACGCTGCCGCTGGCCATGCATGGCGTGGTCGCGAAGAAAGACGGCACCGTCGCTGATATCAAGATCGGCGAGGAGCCGGGCGATCCGGTTTTCTGTGTGACAGATCTCCTGATTCATCTGGCGCAGGAGCAGATGAAGAAGACCGGCGCGAAGGTCGTCGAGGGCGAGAAACTGGACATCCTCGTCGGCAACTACCCGCTCAAAGAGGATGACAAGGAGTCGGTCAAGGCCGGCGTGCTGAAGCTCATCAAGGATAAATACGGCATCGAGGAAGAAGATTTCCAGTCAGCAGAGCTGGCGCTCGTCCCGGCCGGGGCGGCCCGCGAGCTCGGTTTCGACCGCAGCATGATACTCGCCTATGGCCAGGACGACCGCGTCTGCGCCTACACGTCGCTCGTGGCGATGCTCGAGACAGGGCGCCGGCACAAGACGGCCTGCTGCCTGCTCGTCGATAAAGAAGAAATCGGCTCCGTCGGCGCCACGGGCATGCAGTCGCGCTTCTTCGAGAACACCGTAGCCGAGCTGCTGGCGGCGCTCGGACAGTATTCCGAGCTCGCGCTGCGCCGCACGCTGGCCAACTCGAAGATGCTCTCGAGCGATGTCTCGAGTGCCTATGATGCGCTCTATGCCGAGGCCTACGACAAGAAGAACGTCGCCTATCTGGGGCGCGGCATGGTGTTCAACAAGTTCACGGGCGCACGCGGCAAGTCGGGCTCGAACGATGCGAATGCCGAATACATGGGTGAGATTCGCCGCATGCTCGATAAGCACGGCGTGCACTATCAGCTCGCGGAGCTCGGCAAAGTCGATCTCGGTGGTGGCGGTACCATCGCCTATATCATGAGCCTCTACGGCATGCAGGTCGTAGACAGCGGCGTCGGCGTCCTCTCGATGCATGCGCCCTGGGAGGCTACGAGCAAAGTCGATGTCTATGAGACGAAGAAAGGCTACTGCGCCTTCCTCGAAGAGGCATAACCTAAGAATATCGTCGTGCAGACCATCATACAATAACAGAGCTATAAACACAGTGGGGTATCCTCTGTGACATGCAAAAGGGGCTGCGATAAAATGATTTTTCATTTTATCGCAGCCCCTTCCGGTTGCAGGCTGAGATATCAGGCCTGCTGGCCGGTGGAGTACATGTTTATCTTTTCCGGGTTGTCCTTTATGGTCCAGACGCCGCAGGGGCAGACACCGGCGCAGATGCCGCAGCCGATGCAGCGGTCGGGGTCGCTCGTGTATTCCCAGGAGCCGTCTTCTTTCTCGATACGGCTGATGGCCTGCTCCGGGCAGCTCTCGAGGCACATCTGGCAGTCGCGGCATGTGCCGCAGGATACGCAGCGGGCCTTGTCGTCGGTCGGATCACCGAGATCGCAGAGATGGCAGCGGTCGAAGTATGCCTTCGAGAGGCGCTCGGCCGGGATTTCCTTTTTCTCGGGGAATGGCTCAGCGGTGCCGTTGAGATACTGGTCGGCGTACCAGGCAGCCTTGCGGCCGCTGCCAATCGCGTCGGTCAGGCGGCCCGGCTTGATGGTGTCGCCGGCGGTGAACACGCCCGGCAGGATGCTCTGCTGCTTGTCTGGTACGAGCCAGCTCTTGCGGAAGTATTTGATGCGCTCGTCCTGAGGCAGGAAATCGAGCTCCGGGGCCTCACCGATGGAGACGATGACCTGATCGGCCGGTATGAAGCGGCCGTCGCTGCCATAGACGCCCTCGGGAGTTATCTTCTGCGTGAAGAACGGCCAGACGAGCTTGCCGCCGAGGCCCTCGATGTAGGCGATTTCCTTGGCGAAGGCTGCCGGCTTCTGCACGTCGACAGCTACGACGGTCTCAGCGCCCATCTCGTACGCGCCGCGGCAGGTGTCCATGCCGGAGTTGCCGGCGCCGATGACGACGACATGCTTGCCGGTCTTCGGCTTCTCGCCGCGGTTGATGGCTTTCAGGTATTCGAGGCCCATCGTGAGGTGTTCGACGCCTTCCCACGGGAAGTAGCGGGATTTCGTGCCGCCGGTGGCGACGATGACGGCATCGCTCTGCTGCTGGAGCTCGGCGAATTTCGCCTTGTCGACTTTGCAGCCGCTGACGAATTTCACGCCGACGCTCTCGATGCGGGCCAGCTCGGCCTCGAGCAGCTCGTGGCTCAGGCGGCCGCGCGGGATGACCTGCTCGAGCTTGCCACCGATATGGGCAGCCTCGTCATAGACCGTGACTTCGTGGCCCTTGCGGGCGAGCTGCCAGGCTGCGGACAGTCCGGCGACGCCGCCGCCGATGACGGCGATTTTCTTGCCGGTGTGCTCCGTCGGCGGGGCGACCTTCGTAAAGGCCGATTTGTAGCCGAGAGCACCGATCTGTATCGGGAAGTCGATGCTGCCGCGGGTGCAGCCGTCCATGCAGGGATTCGGGCAGACGGAGCCACAGACGGAGCCTGGGAACGGCGTATACTCGAGCTCGAGCTGCAGCGCTTCATCGAGCTTGCCGGCACGTAGCAAAGCCATGCGGCGCTGCGTCGGAATGCCGGTCGGGCAGTGGAATTCGCAGGGGGCCGCAAAACGGGCGTTGTCCCAGCTCGGGACGCGCAGGCGGTAGAGGCCGTGCGAGATGGTGTTATGGACAGCGAAATCATCGTGGGCGACGTCGGAGAATATGCCGCCCTTTACCCACTCGTGCTTGCGGAAATAGGCGACGCCGGCCGGCTTCGGCAGGGCGCGTTTCTCAGCGGCTGTCAGCGGGACGAGTTTCTTCCACTGGGTCCAGTCGGTGAGCTCGCTCTGGAGCTCGGGGTGCTGGACGGCCGCGAGGAAGGCCGGCATACCGCCCGCGAGGAAGGCAATGTCATCGTCATCGAGGGCCAGGGTGCGGATGTCGCCCGGTATCTGATCGAGCGGGCCGCGGACGTATACGACGCCGCCGACCATGCCCACGCAGGGGCGCTCGCCGAGCACGGAGTCGAATTCCTCGCTGTCCCAGCCGCAGACGACGGCTTTGCCGCCGCCCATGAACTCGAAGGAGAACGAGCCGGTGTTCTTGAGTACCCAGAGCTCAGGCTCCTCGTAGATCGGGTCGTGCTTCATGAGCGAGCCCGTGCGGGTGCCGGCACGGCCGCCGATGTAGATGCGGCCGCCGGATGAGCAGTGGCCTGCCGTATCGCCGGCATCGCCGTGGACGGTGATGATGCCGCCGGCATTCAGCCAGCCGACATCGGCCGAGGTCGCTTCGTCGATGACGATCTCCGTGCCGGGCAGGCACATCGAGCCGCAGCGCTGGCCGGCGTTCGTCACATGGAAATGCAGTGTCTTGCCCTCGGTGTTCCATAGCGGACCGCCGATATCATGCTGACCGGAGGCGGCTATGTCGAATTCGGTTTCGCCGTCCTTGACGGCTTTCTCTATGGCGAGCAGCAGGTCCTGCGTGGACATGCGCTCGTGTCCGTTCAAAGTTTCTATCTTAAACATTTTTTGCTCCCCTTCTCGTGCGCGTCAGCATACATACTGGATACCCAGGCGGTCAGCGATGGCCTTGTCTGTGGAGACGAGGGCGTCGCTGCGGCCTATTGGCAGCGAGCTGTTGCCGATAGGAGCCATGAGCTTCTTGAGTTCCTTGTCGAATGTCAGTACGTAGTCGACGATCTTCTGGGCACCTTTGTCTACGTCGAGACGCTTCACGAGGCGCGGATCCTGCGAGCAGATGCCCATCGGGCAGCGGCCGGTATTGCAGGAGTTGCAGCGGCCTTGCTCGTTGCCGACGCAGCCGAGGAGCTGGATGAGGACCTTGCCGACGAATACGCCGTTGGCGCCGAGGCACATCATCTTGAAGGCATCAGCTGCGGCATCGCCGGTCATGCCGATACCACCGCCGCCATAGAGAGGTATCTGGCCCTGACGGCCCTGCTTCACAGCGGCGAGATAGCAGTCGCGTATCTTCGAGACGACCGGATGGCCGGTGTGGTCGAGCGATATCTCGTTCGCAGCGCCTGTGCCGCCCTGGATGCCGTCGATAAAGAAGCCGCCGCATATCTTGTACGGATCGCGCAGCAGGTTGTTGTAGACGGATACCGACGTCGAGGAGGCGGCGCACTTTATGGCGACCGGTACGCGGAAGCCAAAGGCGGCATTCATCGAGAGGTGCATCTTCTGCACGGACTCCTCTATGGAGTAGAGGCCCTGATGGTTCGGCGGCGAGGCCAGCGTGGCCTTCGGGACGCCGCGGATGGCCTGCACGTGCTCCGCGACCTTGGCCTCAGGCAGGAGGCCGCCGTCGCCAGGCTTCGCGCCCTGGCCGATCTTGATGAGCACGCCGCCCGGATCCGTGACCATGTGCGGCATCGCCTTGATGATGCGGTTCCAGCCGAAA
>CACXCN010000005.1 GCA_902766095.1 uncultured Selenomonas sp.
GCCCTTGCCGCACCAGCCATAGCCGGCGATGACGACATTCTTGCCCGCGATGACGAGGTTCGTCGTGCGCATGATGCCGTCCCAGGTCGACTGGCCAGTGCCATAGCGATTGTCGAACAGATATTTGCAGTAGGCATCGTTCGCAGCGATCATCGGGAACTCCAGCTTGCCATCCTTTGCCAGTCCGCGCAGACGATGCACACCGGTCGTCGTCTCCTCCGAGCCGCCGATGATGCCCGGCAGCAGCTCGCGACGCGTCGTATGCAGCGTATGCACGAGGTCGCCGCCATCATCGATGACGATATCCGGCTTTATGTCGAGTGCCTTGTTGATATAGGTGAAATACTCCTCGTCCGTGCAACCATGCGTAGCGAAGACATGGATGCCGTCCTCGACGAGCGCCGCAGCAATGTCATCCTGAGTTGACAGAGGATTCGAACCGGTTATGGCGACCTCGGCGCCGGCATGATGGAAGATTTCCGCCATATAGGCCGTCTTGGCCTCGAGGTGCAGCGTTATAACCATGCGTTTCCCGGCAAAGGGCTTGCTCTTGGAGTACTCCTCATCCACAGCCCGCATGACCGGCATGAAATTCTTGACCCATTCTATCTTGTCATGCCCCGAAGGAGCCAGCTTTATGTCACGAATCATCGAATCCATGTATCAATTCCTCCTCTGTAAAAATTACATGAACATATCTTCTATTTTAGCACATTCCGCTCAGTACGTCACCTGCAGACACATTTTCATGACTGCAGCAGTTCATCGAGGACGGCCATATCCGCCATATCCGTATGCAGCGGCGTGACCGCGATCCAGCCGTGTGCCACCGCATAGAGATCCGTAGCCTCGCCATCATCCGAATCAGCGATCTCACCCTGCATCGTATATACCATATGATCCGCATCGTGCTGCTCCAGGGCAAAAGCATTGATATAGTCGCGCCGCCCGAGACGTCCCGCCACGAAACGCGGCTCACCGGCCGCCAGTTCCCGCGGGAAATTGACATTCCAGAGCCGCGGTTCCCCGTCCTGCTCGAGTTGCCGGCGCAGGAAAGTCCTGAAGATGCGCGCGACCTCAGCCATAGGCATGGTACTGCGTGAATCAAGCGATACAGCAAAGGAAAGAGTATCATGCAGGAATCCCTCCATAGCTGCTCCGACCGTTCCCGAGTACAGCACATCCGTAGCCAGGTTGGCGCCATGATTGATGCCGGAAATCACCGCCGTCAGCGGTTGTTCATTCAAAGCCTCCATGTACAGCTTCACACAATCCGTCGGTGTCCCGCCGATGCCCCATACCTCGGCCCGATAGTCTGCGTCGAGCTCGCGGCAGCGTATGACATCTACAGGACGGCCCACCGTCAGTGCATGTGCCATGCCGCTCTGCTGAGTCAGCGGCGCCGCGACGACGACCTCCATATCATCCTGGCTGCCGAGTTCCCGCGCCAGCGCCCGGATGCCCTCCGCCTGCACGCCATCATCATTCGCTATCAATATTCGCATAAGCTACCTCCCTGCATTCTGTTTTCTCTTACGTCTTACCTTCACCAACTGATGCCAATTCCCCTGCTGACTGCATCATGGTACAAAAAAAGGCCCTCCCCCACAGGAAAGCCTTCATCATCAAAATGGTGACCCACCGGGGAATCGAACCCCGAACCTACTGATTAAGAGTCAGTTGCTCTGCCAGTTGAGCTAGTGAGTCAGGTCCGTGCTCTTGAGCACGAAAACTATAATAGCACACCATGATGTATCTGTCAACAATTTTATCAAAAAAAGTGAAAAAATCATCGTTTCATCATAATGGCGGATTCATCGACGAAAGTCCGGAGCACCAGTTTCGACACCTCGGCCTCGGCATCGTGCGCTTTTACCTCGCTGTATGCCTGGGCAAATGCCACCCGCACCGCTGCGCTGTCCTGCTCCGACATGGCGATGGCCAGGCTGGCGGCACGTGCCAGACGGCGCAGCTGCTGCAGCTGTGGCAGGAGCTCGGCCTTCGTCTCCGCGGGCAAGCCGGTCTCCAGAGCTGTGCAGTCAGTCGTCAACTGCTGCAGCTCATCGGAGAGCCGTCGGCCCAGCAGCTGGCGGCTCTCCGGCTTTTTGCTGTCCTGTTGCCGCCACAGCTGCAGATATTCATCGAGCTCGGCTTTCATCTCCGGGGCATCATCTCGTCCGATACGGGCCCAGCTGTTCTGCAGGTGCTGCATATGCTGAGCGACGTCCCCCATGGCTGTCGCCAACGGGCCGTATTGCTGCTTCAGTGCCTCCCGCCAGGCTTTTTCCGGCTCATAGGCAGCCGGATCAGCGGCGCAGGCCGCACCGGTAGCCAGAGCCAGCTTCGATAGTTGCGGCTGTTCCATCGGGTTGTAGAATACCGCCGGCAGGGATGGTTCAGCCGGCATTTTCTCGACAGGTCCCAGTGCCCGGGCCGTCGTCGCATAGTCATTGACGGGATAGTTCCACCAGAGTCCCAGCTGTCGGCTATACAGGTTGTCGGCCGCCTGCAGCTGCTCTGCGGTCAGATTCCCCAGAGCAACGCCCTCTCCCGTATACAGCACGACGACATCAGCTGCCAGATGGCGGGCGAATGCCCGCGTATACGCTTTCGGCTGGCCATCCTGCTCCATATCCTGACGATAGTACTCCGTCGGCACGGTGAAGAACATCAGCTGCTCTCCCGGATGGCGTGCGCGCATCTGTTCCTCCATGCGGTTCACGAGCTGGGCCTGGGCTGCACCTTTGCCGTCTTTCGCCTCTGCCAGGATATCATCGAAGAATATAGCGAAATCACGCACGCCCAAGGCGTACATGGAGTCGAGTTTGGCGAGCAGCAGCTCCCGGTCCCGGTCCGCTGCCTCGCCCTCATAGCTGATATCCAGACCGGGCGATACAGCGAATATGAAATGCACGCCGCCCGCTTGAGCTGCACGGACCAACTCCTGCAGTCTGGCGCAGTCAGCAGCAGGATAGGGCTGGCGCCATTTGGCCCGGTGGTATGGATCATCCTTAGGCGCATAGATATAGGCATTCAGGCCGTTTCCCGCACAGAACTGCAGCATATCGAGCCGCACGGCCTGCGTCCATGGCTGACCGTAAAAGCCCTCGACGATACCGCGCAGTGGTATGCTGGCAGCCGCCCCATCAACCGCACTGCCCGATAGGATCCCCAGCATGAGACTCCCCGTCAGGCACAGGCACAGCCAAAGACGCCGGCAACGCCAACAGAGCTTATGCATGAATCAATTCCTTCACCGCAGCGATGAATGTCTCCATCTCGGCCTGAGTACCTATGGTGATGCGGAGGTAATCCTCGAGCACCGGCTTCTTGAAATAGCGCACGAATATATCACGCTGCTTCAGTTCCTCGAACAGCTTGCCGGCATCCGTGCCCTTGCGGGTCGCGAATATGAAATTCGTCTGCGAATCGCAGAACTCGAAGCCAAGTGCCTTCAATTCCTTTTTCGTCCACTCGCGGGTTGCCACGACCTTGGCCACGATATCGCGGAAATAAGCATCGTCCTCGATCGCAGCAGCACCGGTTACGAGCGACGGCATATTCATCGTATAGGAATTCACGGAGAACTTCACATCATTCAGATACTTTATGAGCTTCTTCGGTCCGAAAGCATAGCCGATGCGCATGCCGGCCATAGCCCGCGATTTTGACATCGTCCGCGTCACGATGATATTATCGTATTTCTCGATGAGCGGCAGAGCCGTCTCACCGCCGAAATCGATATAGGCCTCGTCGACGACGACGACGGAGTCAGGATTACCGGCGACGATGCGCTCCACCTCATCACAGGAGAGCACGCGCCCCGTCGGCGCATTGGCGTTGGCAAAGACGATGCCGCCATTCTCACGCCCGATATAGTCATCCGGATTCAGACGGAACTCCGGTGCCGGCGTCAGTGGCACCGTCTCGTACGGGATGCGATACACATCCGCCCATACCTCATAGAACGAATACGTGATATCCGGGAACAATATCGGCTTTTTCCCCGCAAAGAACGTCAGGAAGCACATCGACAACACATCATCCGAGCCCACGCCGACGAAGATCTGATCCTCGGGAACGCCATAATAGGCGGACAGCTTCTCTGTCAGCATGTGGCAGTCCGGCTGCGGATACTTGCGCAGATCATCCGTCGAAAAGCTGCGCAGAGCCTCTGCGACGCGCGGTGACGGTGCATAGGGGCATTCATTCGTATTCAGCTTTATGACCTTGCGCTGGGGCTGCTCGCCCGGCGTATAGGGAACTACCTTGCGTATATTGTCCTCGTAACTCATATTATGTCCTCCCCGTAATGAATACCATATATCATCAGGCATTGAGACCGGCGAACAGATCGATCTGATCGCTCTCGCTCATGCCGTCCAGCGTACCATGCTCGCACAGTATCTTTACCTGATTGTCGTTCAGCCCGGCGCGGCGGTGCAGATCCTCGATCGAGGTGAACGGGCCGTGCCGCCGGGCCTCGACGATAGCCTCAGGCGCTTTCGTGCCCATGTTGGGCAGCGCCGAGAACGGCGGCAGCAGTGACTTGTCATGCATGATGAATTCTGTCGCTGACGACTCGTAGAGATTGACTTTCTCGCAGGTGAACCCGCGCAGATACATCTCCCAGGCCAGCTGCAGGACGATGAGTATGTCCTTATGCTTCGCGTCGAGCTTTGTTTCCTTTGATTGTTCCATCAGCTTGTCGATCTGCATCTTCACGTAGTCCTTGCCACGAGAGATGACATTCGCATCGAACTCCGCCGCCCTTATCGAGAAATAGGCCGCATAGTAGGCCAGCGGATAATGCACTTTGCAATAAGCGATGCGGTAAGCCATCATGACGTAGGCCGTAGCATGGGCACGCGGGAACAGGTACTTGATTTTCTGACAGGAGTCGATGAACCACTCGGGAACATTTCCCTCGAGCAGCTTCTGCACGACCTCCGGCTTGATTCCCTTGCCTTTGCGGACCTTCTCCATCGTCTGGAAAGACAGCAGCGGATCGATGCCCTTATGGATGAGATACATCATGATATCGTCACGTGCCGATATCGCATTCTTCAGCGTGCAGGTACCGGATTTTATGAGGTCCTGGGCATTGCCGAGCCAGACATCCGTACCATGCGAGAATCCGGATATGCGCACGAGATCCGAGTAGCAGTCCGGCTGCGTATCATCGATCATCTGGCGCGTGAACGACGTGCGGAACTCCGGTATGCCGAATGTTCCCGAATTTGCTCCGAGCTCCTCCGGGTCGAGTCCGAGCGGCACGGTGCTGTTGAACAGCGCCATCGTCGGCCGGTCGTCGAACGGTATCGTCTTCGGGTCGCGATGCGTGAGGTTCTCGAGCATCTTGATGACCGTCGGATCATCATGGCCCAGGATGTCGAGCTTGACGAGACGGCTCGATATGGAGTGATAGTCGAAATGGGTCGTGATGGTTCCGCAGTTCATATCATTAGCCGGATGCTGGACGGGACTGAAGAAATGGACATCCATGTTGCGCGGCACGACCATGATGCCGGCCGGATGCTGGCCGGTCGTCGACTTCACGCCCTCGCAACCCTTCGCCATCCGGTCGATGAAGGCCCCGTTCTTCTTGAGGCCGCGTTCCTCGAAATACTTGCGGGCATAGCCGAAGGCCGTCTTTTCTGCCACGGTCTGTATGGAGCCTGCCCGATAGACGTTGTCCTTGCCGAACAATATCTCTGTATATTTGTGGGCCGTCGGCTGATAGAAGCCCGAGAAATTCAGATCGATATCAGGGACTTTATCGCCATCGAAGCCCAGGAATACAGCGAACGGTATATCATGGCCATCCTTGACGAGCGGCGTCCCGCAGACGGGACAGACTTTGTCCGGCAAATCAAAGCCCGAGCCATAGGAGCCATCTGTTATGAATTTGCTGTACTGGCAGTTCGGGCAGCGCCAGTGCGGCGGCAACGGATTGACCTCCGTAATGCCGGTCATCGTCGCGATGAACGAGGAGCCGACCGACCCTCGTGAACCGACGAGGTAGCCATCGTCATTCGACTTCTTGACGAGGCGCTGCGCGATGAGGTACAGCACGGAGAAGCCATGGCCGATGATGGGCTTCAGCTCCTGCTGCAGCCGGTCTTCGACGATTTTCGGTAGGTTCTGTCCATAGAGCGCCCGGGCCCGTTTGTAGGACATATCGCGTATCTCTTCATCGGCGCCCGGTATGGACGGCGAGTAGAGCGGATCCGGTATAGGCTTGAACCGCTCGATCTGCTCCGCGACGCGGCGGGGATTCTCCACGACGACCTCGTAGGCCATCTCCTGCCCCAGATACTCGAACTCCGCCAGCATCTCCTCCGTCGTACGCAGATATATGGGCGGCTGCGGATCCGTCATGCCATGGCTGTTCTGGATGATGGCCCGATAGATGCTGTCCTCGGGATTCAGGAAATGCACATCGCAGGTAGCGACGACCATCTTGCCGAGTTTCTGAGCCAGTTCGACAACTTTCAGATTGATGGCGCGCAGGTCGTCATCCGTCTTGATATCCGGATGCTTCCTATCATCGCGCTTGAGGAAATCATTGTTATGGATCGGCTGTATCTCGAGATAGTCGTAAAACGAGGCGATCTCGAGCAGTTCTTCATCGGGACGATGCTCCTCGATGGCCTGGATGAGTTCTCCCGCCTCGCAGGCCGAGCCTATGAGCAGTCCCTCACGGTACTCCTCGATAATCTCGCGCGGCAGGCGCGGCCGCTTGTAGAAATATTTCAGATGCGACAGCGAGACCAGCTGATACAGATTGCGCAGTCCATTCGGATTCTTCGCCAGGAATATGATGTGGTAGGCTTTCTGCTTATAGTCATACGTCTTGCTCAGATAGCCTTCCATGCCGTAGATGATCTTGATGTCCAGCTTATTCTCTTTGACGCACTTCGCCGCATTCGGATAAGCCTGCACGACGCCATGATCGGTGATGGCCACGGCCGGCCAGCCCCAGCGCGCTGCTGTCTTTATGAGGTCCTCGACGGACACAACAGCATCGAGCGCACTCATCGTCGTATGGGCATGCAGCTCGACGCGCTTGACCTCGGCCTTGTCCTCGCGCTGCTTTTTCTCTTTTTTGGCCAGGCTGTCGATGAACAGGACGTAGTCATTGACAAAGGTATCAAAGCGCACGGTGCCGCGCACTCGTACCAGCATGCCTTCCTTGAGCTGGCTGACGATCGCATCCATATCCTCCGGCTCCTCGTTGCGTTTGCGCCGTGAGGAGAAGAATTTCTTGCAGCTGATGCCGTTTGTGTCATCGGCCAGACTGAATGACAGGAGCTTCGTGCCGGATTTGAACTCGTTCGTATGGATGCCCGATATCGCTCCCTGCCCGATATAGCCCTCGAGGATGACATTCTTCGTCTCACCCTCGAGATCGTCGATCTTCGTCACCTCGCCGACGACGCCGCGGCCGAAAATGACATTGCCCGGATTCTGGATGACGACAGGACCAGACGCCGGAGCAGTCTTCGGCTTACTGACGGCTGTGCCAGCCTTTTTCGGCTTAGACGCAGCTGCTTTAGGCGCAGCCGCTGCGGTTGCAGCCGGAGCGGCCGGCGTCGGCCGCGATGCCTGCCGGGCCTGTCTGGCAGCAGCCTGCCTCACTTGCGCCTCGACTTTGGCGAATCGGTCATCGACCTGCATGTCCTGCAGTACCTTGTCACTGGCCACGCATTCCACGGCGCAGCGATAGCCGATCATGCGATGCAGAGCCGTACTCATATGCTCCGCCACCGCCCGTGACTGCAGGAACTCGAGGGACAGCCCTCCGGGAACATCGATGATGATCTGGCTGCCCTGCACGCTGTATTGGGAGCGCTTCAGTATCTGATAGACGACGGTATCATCACTGGCGGTTTCCCAAACGAGATCCGGCCATATCTGTTCCAGAGCCGCCTCTACGTCGACGACATTCTGATAGAATATGACCTCGCTGAGTCCCTCCTGCTCGCAGATCGTGTCAGCCAGCCGCTGCAGCAGCTCATCCGGCACCAGACGCTGCGACTGTACCACGATCTCCCAGCGCCGCATACGCGGGGTTATCTCGACATGCCTGATGGCGCACGTAGACAGCTGATCAGATTCCTCATCCGTCAGCTGCAGGTGCTGGGCGAACTGCCATAGCAGGTTCACATTATCAGGTACTATGCGGAATTTCTGCATATATGACGCTCTCCTTCATCAAGTCAGCCATTCACTAGTCGTCGAGTTCGATATCTTTGGGATATAGTTTAGCATATTTACGCTGGGCTTCAAGTACTTTCTTCACATAATTGCGCGTCTCGCTGTACGGGATCTGCTCGACATCGGAGAACTCCTGCCCCCAGCCATATTCATTCATCCAGGCATGGACATTGCCGCGGCCGGCATTATAGGCGGCCAGCGCCAGGATATCATTGCCGCGGAACTCCCGCTCCAGGCTGCGCAGGTACCAGATGCCATAGCGGATATTCCGCTCGGGATCGTGCAGCGCATCGGGTGTATAGCTCGGATCAGACAGCTCCTGCGCGATCCAGCCGGCCGTCTCCGGCATGAGCTGCATGAGCCCTACGGCTCCTGTAGACGAGTGGATATCGTTCTGGAATTTGCTCTCCACGAGCACGACGGCCGCCGCCAGATTGCTGTCGACGGAGTATTGCTCGGAATACTCCTCGATCAGCGAGCGATACGGGTATGGGTAAATGTACTCGCGCTGTATCGCGGGCAGCTGCGACAGAAAATATACGCTCAACGACAGCACCAGAACGAATACGGCCAGGACGAGCGTGCATCCCGTACGCTGTTGTTGCTTCCGGCTGGCCTGTACGCGGTCGCGGAAGTCATCCTTCATGCCTGATCTCCTCCCAGAGCTTGTCCACTTGTTCCAGCGTCGCCTGTCGCGAGCCCGAGTTGTCTATGACGATGTCCGCCAGGGCCCGTTTCTCCTCCAGCGGCATCTGCGATGCGATACGCTGTCGGGCCTCCGTCTCCGAGTACCCATTGCGCTTTATAAGCCGGCTCAGCTGTACCTCGGGCCGCACGTATACGAGCCAGGTGACATCTGTCAGTCTGTCCCACTGTACCTCGAACAGCAGGGGGACATCGAGGACCTGCACGGTTCCCGGCCGCCCCTTGGCCAGCTCGCGCTCGACGACGTTGCGTATGAGCGGATGTGAGACATGGTCGACCCATGATTTCTCCGCCGGATCCGCAAATGTCAGCCGGCCGATCTGCCGGCGGTCGAGACTGCCATCGGCCCGCACAACACGGGAGCCGAAATGCTCCACATAAGCCTTATACAGCGCCTCATCAGGCTCAGCCAGCCGCGCGGCAATCTTGTCGGCATCTATTATCGCGGCACCGAGACTGGCCAGATGCTGGGATACCGTGCTCTTGCCGCTCGCGATGCCGCCTGTCAATCCTATGATCATATCATGCCTCCGGTACCGCCTGACAATGGGGGCAGAAATGTGCGCCGCGCCCACCGATGGTCATTTTCTCGATCGGGGTGCCACATACCGGACAGGGAAGACCTTTCCGGTTGTAGACATTGAGCTTTTCCTGATGATGTCCCTGCCCGCCTGCGCCATTCTGGTAATCCCGGAACGTCGTGCCACCATCCGCTATGCCGGCCGCTATGACTTCATTCACAGCAGCCTGCAGACGCTGGCACTCCTCCTCGCTGAGGCTCATGGCCAGCCGCAGCGGATGCAGGCGGGCCACGAACAGCGCCTCGTCCGCATATATATTGCCGATGCCGCCGATTTTTTTCTGATCCAGCAGGAACGACTTGATATGCATGCGGCTGAGCCGTGTCTTCTCATACAGATATGCGGCCGTGAATTCGGCGGAGAGAGGCTCCGGCCCCATAGTGGCCAGCCCCTTCAGCAACGGACTGGCTGTCGGCGTCTCATCCGCACTCAGACCATAGATGACGCCGAGCGTACGCGTATCGCCATAGACGAGCGTACCTTTATCGAGATAGAAAATCATGCGCGCATACCGGTCATGGATTTCCGTCTCTGTATGGTAGACGAGATGCCCCGTCATCCGCAGGTGGAATATGATCCGTGCCCCGTCCATGAGCTCGAGCGCCAGATACTTGCCACGCCGCCGCATGCCGGCGATTTCCTGCCCGGTCACGAGCACCTGGAACTCAGCGGGGCTCGGATACTTCAGCTGTCGCGGCAGACGGATGTCGACAGACTCTATGCGCCGCCCCGTCAGTTTTTCATCCAGATAGCAGCGAATGATCTCTACCTCTGGCATCTCCGGCATACAGTCCCGCCCCCTTTTCTATCGATGACCCGGTTATTTGGCTTCGGCCCAGTTGCGGCCGCTGTGTATATCGATCACGAGCGGCACCTGCAGCTCTGCGACCTGCTCCATGGCCTCGCGCAGTATGGACTCGACCTGTTCTTTCTCGGTGTCGACGATCTCCAGCACGAGCTCATCGTGGACCTGCAGCAGGATGCGGCTCTTCAGCCGGGCGGCCCGCAGTCCCTGCCAGGCTCGTATCATCGCCAGCTTTATGATATCGGCCGCCGAGCCCTGGATCGGCGTATTCATGGCCATGCGCTCAGCCAGGGACCGCTGCATGTAGTTGCGGCTGCGCAGGGCCGGCAGATAGCGACGGCGGCCGTACATCGTCTCGGCATAGCCTTTGTCGCGAGCGGTTGCCACCATATCGTCCATGAACGTCTTTATACCCGGATAGCGTGCAAAATAGCTGTCGATATAGCCTGCTGCCGCCTTGCGCGATATGTGCAGGTCGCGGGACAGCCCGTAGTCGCTGATACCATAGACAATGCCGAAATTCACGGCCTTGGCATGGCGGCGCTGCTCCGGTGTCACCTCAGCGAGTGGCACGCCGAAGACCTCGGCGGCCGTGCGCGCATGGATATCCTCGCCATTGCAGAAAGCGGCGATGAAATCCTTGTCGTCCGACATATGCGCCAGCAAGCGCAGCTCGATCTGGGAATAATCGGCAGACAGCAGTTCATCGTAGCCACTGCCTGGTTCGAACAGCATGCGGATGGTGCGTCCCTCTTCGGTGCGCACCGGTATGTTCTGCAGGTTCGGATTCGAGCTCGAGAGGCGCCCCGTAGCCGTCACCGTCTGGTTGAAGCTCGTATGGATGCGGCCTGTTTCTGGATTGATGAGGTCGCCCAGACTATCCAGATAGGTCGATTTCAGCTTGGCCAGTGTCCGGTAGCGCAGGATCTGCTCGATGATCGGATGCTCATAGCGGATGGACTCCAGGATCTCGGCCTTCGTCGAGTATCCGGTCTTCGTCTTCTTGCCGCCTGTCAGGCCGAGCCGCTCGAACAGCACCTCACCGAGCTGCTTCGGCGAGTTTATGTTGAATTCCTCGCCTGCCAGCGCATAGATATCCTGCTCGATGTCAGCGATATCTTTTCCCATATCTGTGGCCTTTTCCGCCAGAGCCTCGCGGTTGATATAGATGCCGTTCTGTTCCATATCAGCCAGGACAGGCACGAGCGGCAGCTCGATATCATCGTAGAGCGGCAGCTGGCTGTGTTCCTGCATCTGCTGGAGCAGGACATTGCCCAGCCGGACCAGCAATCTGGCTTGCCAGACCGCTTGCTCCGGCTCCGAAGCGAACTCCTCCGGGACTATATCCTCAGGGAAGAACTCCAGCGACAGTGCCGGCAGCTCATATTTCGTCTGCTCGGGGTTCAACAGATACGCCGCCAGCTCGCAATCGAGGTAGCCGCGCCCCGGCTTCAGACCGGACTGATACCATTTCTTGAGCCCGAACACCCGGACGGCAGCTCCGGATGGCGCGGCCAGCCGCTCCACCTCCGTCAGCAGGGCGGGGAACACCGGCGACTCAGCGTCTATCCAGCCGGCAGTGCCATCGGGCAGCGCCACCGCCATGCCAGTCAGCCGCTCGAACGGTGCCCGGCCGGTGAACACGCCCGCCAGGCCCAGCGCCTCCGCCGCCTGCAGATGCTGCTGCACCACGGCTGCCTCATCCCATGCCTCATAGGTCGGGTCCGCGTCGTGGCTGGCATCCTCGAGGCCGAGGGTGATCTCTTCATCGCCGGCCTCAGGGAAAAGATGCTGGAAATTCTGCCACACCTTCTTCAGCTCATAGCGGTCGCAGAATTCGCGCATGCGCTGGCGGTCAGGATTGACCGTGTACTCAGCCTCAGCGAATTCCAGTCCCGGCACGGACAAGCATATCGTAGCCAGTTCCTTCGAGAGACGAGCCTGATCCGCATGCTCATTCAGCCGTTCCTGCAGTTTCTTGCCTGCTACCTCCGGTATATGTTCGAGTACGGACTCGAGGCTGCCGAACTGCTGCAACAGCTTCTGTGCCGTTTTCGGTCCCACTTTGGGCACGCCCGGGATATTGTCCGAGCTATCGCCCATCAGGCCTTTCATATCGATGAGCCGGATTGGCTCGATGCCATATTCAGCCTGGAAAGTTGCCTCGTCGTATTCCACGATGTCCGATATCCCCTTGCGGGTGAACAGCACGCGCAGATTCGGCCGTATGAGCTGCAAGGCATCGCGGTCACCAGTGATGACCATGACATCGATATCCTGTGCCGCGGCCTGCGTGCTCAGCGTACCTATGATATCATCGGCCTCGTAGTTGTCGAGCTCGAGGAACTTTATGCCCATGGCGGCGGACAGCTCCTGCAGCAGGGGAATCTGGCTCTTCATCTCTTCCGGCGTAGGCTTGCGGGTTCCCTTGTAGGCCGCATAGCGCTCCGTGCGGAACGTATGACGACTCTTGTCAAAGGCAATGACCATATAGTCAGGCTGACGCTCCGCCATCAGCTTTGTCAGCATATTGGAAAAGCCGAATATGGCGTTCGTATATTCGCCGCGCGAATCGGTCAGCAGTGGCAGAGCATAAAATGCTCGGAACATCAGACTGCTGCCATCCAGGACTAGAAAATGCTTCAATTCAAGCTACCTCCGCTATGTTTGCTGACCTTTTCTGATTCAACGGCTCTTCTCAGACTTGCTCGCAGCTGCTTTCGCGTCTTTAGCCTTCGTGTCGCCAGTCACGGTATGGCCGTCTTTCGTTGCTTCTTTGTATATCTCCTGCAACGATTTCTGTGTCTGCGGCTCTGCCTTCGCTGCCGGAGCTGCTTCAGCCTCATTAATCGTCGTCAGCTCATATACGTTGTCCTTGAGCTCGCCTTTCAGATGATACAGCGCTGCCACGCCCTGGCTGTCGCAGTAAAGGACATCACGCTTATCATAGCCGACCGCCTTGCCGTATGTGCTGTACAGCATCTGTTTTTCCGCAGCCCATCCCAGCTGGACACCAGTGGCGTCAGCCAGATCGATGGCCGGCAGATAATACTTATAATCCTGATAGACGGCCTTGCCTTTCTGCAGCTTGCCATTCACCTTCAGCTGATATACCTTGGCGATATAGGTCGGCTCACCGTCAGAAGCCTCTATTTTCTTCTCGATGTCCTCATCAGAGACGAACCCTGCTACGCCGAAGCCATCCAGCCATTTCTCGACGTCCTCCACCTCGAGCGGCTGGCAGGAATAGCCATCGGGATATATATAGTAAGCAATCGTACTGTCAGGTGTCTTCTCCACTACGACGCGGTTATATGTGATCTCTACCGGTGTTCCCACCTCGACGAGGTCGAACAGCTCCTCGACATCCGACTCGTGCATGCGGACGCAGCCATTCGAGACATAGTGGCCGACGGAGTCCGGCTTGTTCGTGCCATGGATGCCGTAATTGCCCTGGAACTGCATCCAGCGATAGCCGAGTGGATTGTCCGGTCCCGACGGAATCGAGACGCCGCTCGACGGCGAAGTCCAAGTCGGATTGACATCCTTTGACAATATCTTATAGAAGCCCGTCGGCGTCGGTGTTTCAGCCGTGCCCGGTCCGATCGGATAAAGGCGATATTTCGCGTTATCGCGCACGAGCGCCAGCGAACGGGCTGCCAGATTGATGACGATTTTCTGTTCGGGCTTGGCTTGAGTTGCTGCTTTTTCCTGAGCAGGAGCCGTTTCCGCTGCAGCCGTCCCGACCGGCTCTTGAGCGAAAGCAGTCACCGCGCTCCCCACCAACAACATCGTGCTCAACATACTAACGGCTAATTTTTTCCACATAATTCCCTTAACTCTTTTCCTAAAATATTGCCCCTGCCACAGCAGCGGTTATTTATGATTATAACGCTGATTGCTATATTTTGCTACAGGCAAAATATAGCGATCAACGTTTCATCGAGTCTTATCGCATACTGACAAGCCTCTATAATATCCAGACTCGATATAACGCCATTGTTTAGATTTTGCCATAGGCATAAAGCACTTACTCCGGAGTGCCCCTTAGCACTCGATAACCCCATAGCTGATCTTGCTGTACTTGCTGCCCGGAGCCACCGTGAATCCCAGGCGGGCGAATTCGTGGCTGCGGGCGTTCTCCTTGAATACGACGCGCTGCCGGGCGACGCGGCAGGCCTCCGCCACCATTGCCTCCGTCGACGCCTCATGGTCCGCTACGGAGCGCAGCGGATTCAGCGCCTCGCTGGCCAGCAGCGGATGCCGGAACATCGGATCGAAATAGACGATATCGAAGGAATCGTCTGGCTGGGCCCGCAGATAATCAATCGCCTGCGTGCAGACGGTCTGTATGCGGCGCATGGCCGCCGTCGTATCCGCCCGCTCGCCCACATGATGCGCCAGGCCATAGCTGACGACAGCCTCGATGAGCGGGCTGGCCTCCAGCGCCACGACCAGGCCGCTCTCGCCGACGCCATAGCTCTCGACGATGGCATCAGCGCCTATGCCCAGCGTGCAATCCAGCACGCGCAGGCCGGGCCGGAGCTGCATCACCTCGCTCATCCGGTCACCATCGCCCTGACGGATATTCTTCAGGCGCAGATGCGCCATATTCGGATGGAAAAAGAATTCCCCTGTCGGCGTGGCGAGACGCAGCTCATCGGTATGGGCAACCAGTATGTGATCCACCTTGTATTTCTCCCGCAGAGCCGGTATCGAGAGCCGCTCGCGCGGCACACAGGGGATGCCGGTCCGCCGCGCAGCCGCCTCCGCCAGCTCCAGGGCAGCCTGACCATATTTACGCCGCGTAGTCGCGACGGCACTCAGTTCTGTTATTTTTCCCACCTCTGTAATATCGTGATATCAGCCATGCAGGTCGAATCCCGTGCGCTTGAACATCTTCGCCAGATCGTCCTGACTGAACTTCAATATCGTCGGACGTCCGTGCGGGCAAGTGAACGGATAGTCCGTATGGCTCAGCTCCTCCAGTATGATCTGCATCTGCCTGATATTCAGGACCTCGCCGGCCTTGATTGCCGCCCGGCAGGCCGTCGTGGCCAGACAAGCCTGCCGGATGTCGCGGGCCGAAGCCTCGCGATGGTCCTGCTGCAGCTCGGTCAATATCTCGCGCACGCAGTCCTCGCCCTCGTCGGCCTTTATATCCATAGGCACTTCCGTGAGGCGATACTCATGGTCGCCTGCTGGCTCGAGATGGAATCCCAGTCGGTCCAGCAGGTCCTGATGCGCATCGATCAGCGCTGCCTCCCGGGCATCGAACGACAATATCTTATGCAATAGCAGCTGTTGGGCCGGTATGCCCTCCGCCTGCCGCGAGAATTTGTCGAACAGGATGCGCTCATGCGCCGCATGCTGGTCGATGATGTATAGTCCATCCTCATCCTGAGCGATGATATAGGTCAGCGCTACCTGGCCGATCGGCACCATGCCGCCATGCCCCCACTGAGAGGGTACGGCCCGCACTGCCTCCTGCACGTCTCCGGCTGCGCGCTCGTCTGCCGGCTGCGCTTCGCCCACCGTCATATGCTCCTGTGGAGTCCGCTCATCCGGTTGCGGTGCATAGCTGCGCCGCTCGCTTTGTATCTGAGCCCCGGCAGCCGCGAAATCGGCCATCGCGTGGCGGTCTGGCGCCCGGTATCCGGATTCGCGCTGCTGGAAAGCTGGGGCTGTATGCTGCCCAGCTCCGGCTGGCACCGTATCTTGTCCTGCCGGAGCGCTGCCTCCCGGTGAGAAATGCATCTCCGGCTGGATGTATTCCGGCATCCGGCTCAGGTGCGGGCGCTCCACCACGGCTGCCACTTCGCCCAGACTGCGGTCCGCCTGCGGACGGATGGCATCTTTCGTAGCCTTGTATACTGCCCGGAATACCGCACTTTCATCGGCAAACTTGAGCTCCGCCTTTTGCGGATGCACATTGACATCGATGCTGCGCTGCGGTACCTCTATATACAGCACGGCCAGCGGAAAGCCACTTTTCGGCACCATGGCCTTGTAGGCATTATCGATGGCCTTGGCGATGGCCTTGTTCCCTATCACGCGACCATTCACGATATATGTCTGCCAGCTGCGATTGCTTTTCAAGAGGCTCGGCTTCGTGATGAAGCCCGATATGCGCAGGTCTTCATCATTCAGCTCCAACTCCAGCAGTGATTCTTCCGTCTTTTTGCCATAGATGGCAGCTATCGTATCGCGCAGACTGCCCTTTCCGGGCGTAGAGATGGCGAGCTTGCCATTATTTATGAAACGGAAGCTGATATCCGGGCGCGACAGGGCCAGCTTCACCATGAAATCGCTGATATGCGATGCTTCCGTATGATTCGTCTTGAGGAACTTCTTGCGCGCCGGCGTATTGAAGAACAAATCCTCGACGCTGATCGTCGTCCCCGGCGCACAGCCGGCTTCACTGATGTCCTGCAGTTTGCCGCCCTCAATCCTCACCTGCGTCCCGAGATCGTCATCATGCGGTCGCGTCAGCAGGCTGAACCGCGACACTGAGGCGATGGTCGGCAGCGCCTCTCCGCGGAAACCGAGCGTAGACAGTTCCAGGAGGTCGGTCACCTCATGAATCTTGCTCGTCGCGTGCCGCTTGATTGCCTGGTGGGCATCTTCCTCCGACATGCCGCAGCCATTGTCGGTGACGCGCATGAAGCTTGTACCGCCGCCCATGATTTCGACCTCGATATTCGTAGAGCCGGCGTCAATCGCATTTTCCACAAGCTCCTTTACGACGGAGGCCGGCCGCTCGACTACCTCGCCGGCGGCTATCTTATTGATTGTGCTGTCATCCAGCACCTGGATACGGGTGCTCATGATCTACCATTCTCCCTTTTCGCCTGCTCCTGCAGCTGATAGAGCTCGTTCATCGCCTCGATCGGCGTCATGCTCATGATATCCAGCTGCAGCAGCTGAGCTGATATGTCCTGCGCAAAGAGCGAATCCATCATATCCCCGGCGGGCGAATCCGCTGGGGGTGGCGGTGCCGCAGCTTCATTTTTCTGCGGGGCCTCGCTTTCGAGCTCCTGCAGGATTTCTTCCGCCCGCTGGGTGACGCGCTTCGGCAGACCGGCCAGCCGCGCCACATGGATGCCATACGACTTGTCCGCTGCCCCTGCCACGATGCGCCGCAGGAAATCGACCTTCGAACCGCGCTCTTTGACCGCGACACAGTAGTTCTTTATATGCTCATCGGCCATGGCCGTCAGCTCATGATAATGTGTGGCGAACAATGTCTTCGCTTTGATCCGCGCCTCGATATGCTCGACGACAGCCCGGGCGATGCTCATGCCATCGAACGTGCTCGTGCCACGACCGATCTCGTCCAGTATGACGAGGCTGTCGCGCGTCGCGTATTTCAGGATATGGGCGACCTCGTTCATCTCGACCATGAATGTGCTCTGGCCGCTGACGAGATCATCGCTCGCACCGATGCGAGTGAATATCCGGTCCACAGGCGTGATACTGGCCTCGCGGGCGGGCACGAAGCTGCCAACCTGCGCCATCAGGGTGATGAGGGCCACCTGACGCATATACGTCGACTTACCGGCCATGTTCGGGCCCGTTATGAGCATGATCTCGCAGTCATTATGAGACAGATGCGTATCGTTCGGCACGAACAGTTCCCGGTCGAGTATACGCTCAACGAGCGGATGACGGCCGTCCTTGATATCGATATCGCCCGTCGTCGTCAATCGCGGCCGTACATAGCCATAGCGGCTCGCCGCCTCGGCCAGGCTGGACAGTACATCGACCACTGCTACGACATGCGCCGTGTCCTGTATATCGTTCAGTTTGCTCTTTATCGTCTCTCGCAGTTCCGTGAACAGATTGTACTCGATGCTGGCGATCTTCTCCTGGGCGCCGAGAATCTTCGTCTCGAATTCCTTCAGCTCTTCAGTGATGTAGCGCTCCGCATTCGTCAGCGTCTGCTTGCGGATATAGCGGTCCGGCACTTTGTCGGTGCCACTGTGACGCACCTCTATATAGTAGCCGAATACCTTGTTATAGCCGACCTTCAGCGACTTGATCCCCGTCGTCTCGCGCTCGCGCTCCTCGATTTCCTGCAACATGGTCTTGCTGTCATGCGCGATGCGGCGATATTCGTCCAGTTCCTCATTGTAACCATCCCGGATGATGCCACCATCGCGTATCGTCAGCCCCGGCTCGTCCACGATTGCCCGATCAAGGAGATCAGCCAGATCCGCGAATGTTTCGATATCGCCATGAGCCTGCGTCAGCACCTGAGACTTCGCTGCTGCCAGATGATCCTTCAGAGCGGGCAGGCAATGGAGCGAATCGCGCAGTGCCACCATATCCCGGGCATTAGCCGTACCGACCTCGATACGAGTTAGCAGGCGCTCGAAATCATGAATGCTGTGAGCATCATCACGCAGTTCCTGCCGCAGTGCGAAATCATCCGCGAGCTCCTGTACGGCTTCCTGCCGCCTGTCGATGCGCACGATATCGAGCAGCGGATATTCGAGCCATTTCTTCAGCAGGCGTGCGCCCATCGGGGTGCGCGTGAAATCAAGCACATCGAGCAACGTATTCTTCTTGCCACCATCGCGCAGATTATGCGTAATCTCGAGATTGCGCAATGTATAGGTATCAATAATCAGATTGTTTGATACATCCAGCCGGTTCAGCTTGTTGAGCTGGGACAGGTCGGTCTTGACGACCTCGTGCAGATAGTCAAGCAGCGTGGCCACTGCTGCAGCGGCCTCAGGCTCCGCCGGACGTTCATCATGGGCAAAATGCTCTACGATGCGGTCCTCTACCGCGGCCGATATGCTGGCAATCGGTGTGAACAGGCAATGTGGCAGCCGCAGTTCCCGGAACTCCCTCAGGTCATCCATGAAGCTCGGCTCGCCTACGATGAGCAGCTCCGGCATCTGTAGGCGATACAGCTCATCAAGCAGCATTTGCTGACGGCTCTGCCCTGCATATATGCCATAGAAACATTCACCGGTCGATATATCGGCACCCGCGAGTATGATACTTTTTTCATCTTTATCGGCTGGCTCATAGATCAGCGCGATATAGTTGTTCTGGGCATCCTGCAGCACGGCATCCGACAGCACGGTTCCCGGCGTGACGATCTTTATGATCTCGCGCTTTACGAGCCCCTTAGCCTTCTTCGGATCCTCCATCTGCTCGGCAATGGCGACGCGGTAGCCCTTGCCGATCAGACGGTTGATATACGTCTCAGCCGCATGGTAGGGCACGCCGCACATCGGTGCTTTTTCCTTGTCCCCGCTGCGGCTCGTGAGTGTCAGCCCGAGTTCCCGAGCCGCCGTCTTCGCATCATCGAAGAACATCTCATAGAAATCGCCGGCTCGGAAAAACAATATGCAGTCCGGATGTTCACGTTTCGCCTGCGTATACTGCTGCATCATCGGTGTCAATTTCTTGCTGTCTGCTTTGCCCTTTGGCATCCTATGCCTCCTGACTATATTTATATAGGTATCATGCTGTTTGCACGATCTTGTCACGACCGGACGGTACGATCAGATAAGCTCGCCCTTCAACACCCACGTCTGCGGATGCGTGATGCGGACCTGACGGAACTCACCCGGCTGCTCGCCGCCATGCTGGAACAATACGATTTTGTTCGTGCGCGTACGTCCAGCCCATATATCTTCTCTGTTCTTGCTCGGGCCCTCGACCATGATCTCGAGTTCCCTCCCCATCAGCCCCTCGTTGATCTCGAGGCTGATCTGATTCTGAACGGCCATGAGCTTGTTCAGTCGTTCATGTTTCACTGCCTCCGGCACCTGATCCGGCATATTGGCTGCCGGGGTCCCAGAGCGTGGGGAATATATGAACGTATAGGCTGAGTCATAGCGCATCTCTCGCACAAAATCGAGCGTCGCCTGGAAATCCTCCTCTGTCTCGCCCGGGAACCCCACAATCATATCTGTCGTCAGCGCCACCTCCGGGATGGCCGCCCGGATGCGCTGTACGAGAGCACGATAGCTTTCCACGGTATAGACGCGGTTCATCGCCTTCAGAATGCGGTTGCTGCCGTACTGCACTGGCAGATGTATATGCTCGCAGAGATGTTGCCCCTCCGCTATCGCCTTTATGACTTCATCTGACAAATCCTTCGGATGCGAGGTCATGAATCGCACCCGCTTGATGCCATCTACCGCATCAACAGCCCGCAGCAGCGAAGCAAAATCTGCTCCCGCCTCATCAAGACCGCGGCCATAGGAGTTCACGTTCTGCCCCAGCAGCGTCACCTCGCTGTATCCGTCGCGGACAGCCTGCCCGACCTCGCGCAGGATATCCTGCGGATGGCGGCTGCGCTCGCGCCCGCGCACATATGGCACGATGCAGTACGTGCAGAAATTATTGCAGCCATACATGATAGGGATCCAGGCGGAGAGCTTGCCTTCGCGCTGCACCAGCGGGGCAGTGGACTCCTCCGGAGTCTCGGCTGCCCGCTGCGATAGTTCCGTCAGCACCATATGCTCATGCTTCATCTCGAGCTGGCGCACCACCTGCGTCAGCTCATCCACATGACCAGTCCCCAGCACGAAATCGATATGCGGCGCCCGCTTGATGAGCTTTTCGCCCTCCTTCTGCGCCATGCAGCCGGTGATGCCGAATATCAGGGCCGGATTCTTTTCCTTTATATGCTTGATCTCGCCGATCTTGCCATACACACGATCCTCAGCCGTCTCCCGCACACAGCACGTATTCAGCAGGATGAGGTCCGCCTGCATCATATCATCCGTGCGCTCATAGCCGATGGCCGCCAGCTGCCCCGCCATGCGCTCCGCATCTGCGATGTTCATCTGACAACCATAGACGCCGATGAAGGCTTTGCGTTTGTCTTCATTATTTATTGCCAATAACATTCTCTCCTGTCTGCCTTAGTAATAGAGTATTATACCATATATGCCGTCCAGCGGCAAAGAAAAGCACTATATACGCCCCGTTTCTAGTCCAATGCCCAGATGTTCACTCTTGTGCGTGTGACGTACTCTCCGTTAAATTGTCCGTGATTGCTTGAAAGAAATCTGCACTCCAAAGCGCCAATTCCGATGCGTCAGGCAGAAAAGGAATAACATCTTTCTTTGCTGCCTCAAAATCTAATTGAGAAAAGTGGTCTTTAAGCATGTTCTTTGTGTCTTGCAGCGTCAATCGCTTGAGTGGATCCCACCGATTCGATTGTTCCAGACGCTTCTGCAAATGAAATAGGTTGACCGGTGTATCCTGTGACAGGTACCAAACATAATCATACAGGTCACGTCCCTTAACCCTTTGCGCCCAGTTCCGGCAAAGTACTGCATGCATCTTTCCAGCAAAAAGTGATGGCTTATCATAGAGGCGGACAGCGTATGGAACGGGGCGCAGCGCATATCGAAGCTCAAATCCTGCCCCTGGTGGCGGATTCGTGTCTACCTCCAGCTTGATTTTCAGCTGCTCTTGTTTATGGATACCAGGAATCAGCACCTCATCTATTTGCTGAATGCTGATAATCTGGACCATGGTGCCGCCTTTGATGAATGCAGACTGGATATCCGTCATCTTCGTTTTGTTCTTCTGCTCCACCTGCATCTTGAGACCAACTGCGGACAGTTCCTCTTCAATGGCTGGCAGATAGTCAGACAAGGCAAAGGATGAATCCGGATACATCAAGGAGAAGTCCATGTCCTCAGAAAAGCGATGCAGTCCATAAAAAATTCTCAATGCGGTTCCTCCGTAAAATGCTCCTTTATGAAAGAATCCGCTCTTACTCATGCCGTACAGTGCGATTTCCTGTACGATTTCTTTCAATGCATTACGATATGCCTCTGCTGTCTGTGGTTGATAGCGTTCCAGCATCGCTTGTATACTGCTCATCATGCTCATTGTCCCTCCCGATCTAAAAACAAGGAAAGCTGCATCAATGTCGCTTTATGGTACTTCGGGCAAAGGAACTGCAGATCTTGCCGATTCAGCTTGGAAAATTCTTCTTCATCAATCCGCAGATCTGCAAACAGCAGGTGCTCTAAAGCTGCTACAGAATAGACCGGAGGCTTCTGGATATAGAGCATATCGCAGAGCGCCTTTTCTGGAGTAGCAATCTGGTAGCTATATGCCTTTCCGTCTGCCTTCCAAATCACGCCATATGGATACACGGATGCCGGTACGTCCTGGTAAAGGAAGGTTCCAAACGGCGTATGGTATTCCTTGCGACGATTCTTGTTCTGCGTTGCAGAGGTGCATGCGTAGACCCGTTCCGGAATCATGCCGTACACGGAAAGCGCCGAGGCAAACGACACATAAGACGGCCCATAGATCACGCCCGCTAATAGGTGGGGCGCAACATGCGGATCCGTTTCATATAGTCCCCGCCGAACAGGAATCAGCTTCTTCTCGCGAACAAGCCTCTGTATCTTTGTCTGAGGATTGCGATAGCCCTGCTGTTCCAATTGGAACAGTAAGGCTTCTGTTGTCTGTATCATGATATTTCCTCCAGTAACTATCATTATAAGATAGTTACTGGAGGAAATCAATGCGAATATACAATTAGTATTATACTGTCAAAACAAAAAAGAGCCCGAAGGCTCTTTGCAAATCAGCTTGGAGGCGACACCCAGAATCGGACTGGGGATAGAGGTTTTGCAGACCTCGGCCTTACCACTTGGCTATGTCGCCATATATGGAGCGGAAAACGAGATTCGGACTCGCGACCCCCACCTTGGCAAGGTGGTGCTCTACCACTGAGCTATTTCCGCATTTTGGAGGCGACATTCAGAATCGAACTGAAGATAGAGGATTTGCAGTCCTCGGCCTTACCACTTGGCTATGTCGCCGATATATGGAGCGGAAAACGAGATTCGGACTCGCGACCCCCACCTTGGCAAGGTGGTGCTCTACCACTGAGCTATTTCCGCAAAATGGCGACCCGAATGGGACTTGAACCCATGACCTCCGCCGTGACAGGGCGGCATTCTAACCAACTAAACTACCGGGCC
>CACXCN010000006.1 GCA_902766095.1 uncultured Selenomonas sp.
AAAGGCTGCCACCACTGAGGGATGCTCCATTTATGACGGAGCACCTCTTTCGTCAGCTACGCTTCCCCTGAGGGGAAGGCTTATTACCTATAGGAGATTATGATATGTCTGGATCTACGACAGAGTTGCGCGTTGAACTGCCCGCGGGACTCACGGTTATGAGTCTGCGTGACTACCTGCAGAAGCAGCGTGGTCTCTCGCACACGCTCTGGAAACGGCTCAAACACTCCGGTACGCTGCGCGTCAACGGCGAACCCGTCATCGCGGTACGCGCTATCGTCCATGATGGCGACCACGTCAGCTACGATATCACGCGGAAAAGCGATATCGTCCCCGAGCCGCTGCCGCTCGATATCCGGTATGAGGACGATGACTTGCTCATCGTGAACAAGCCAGCCGGCATGCTCGTTCACCCGACGACTCAGGAGGGACACGGCACACTCGGCAACGCTGTGCTGGCCCATTTCGCCAACCGGGGCGAAGTCCATGCCTACCACCCCATCCACCGCCTCGACCGCGACACCTCGGGCCTCGTACTCATAGCGAAACAGCCCGAGATCCAATACCAGCTGTCGCGCGGCGGCACGAAACACTTCACGCGCGACTATCTCGCCCTCATATCCGGTCACCTCACACCAGCCAGCGGTCTCATCGATGCCCCCATAGCCCGCGCTCTGCCCAGCATCATCCTCCGCAAAGTCGCCCCCGATGGACAGCCTGCCCGCACGCACTACCGCACACTGCGCCGCTACCGCCATGGCGATGAGGAACTCTCCCTGCTGCTCCTCCGCCTCGAGACCGGCCGCACGCACCAGATACGCGTCCATCTCGCCCACCTCGGCCATCCCCTGCTCGGCGACGACCTCTACGGCGGCTCCCTGGAGCTCATCCCCCGGCAGGCCCTCCACGCCTGCCGACTGCAGCTCGTGCATCCCAGGACCGGCGAAAACCTAGACATCACCGCCCCACTGCCCGAGGATATGCAGGCATTGCTTTAACCGGTACAGCAAAAAAGCTCCGATTGCTCGGAGCTTTTTTAGTGCTATTCAGATAGAGTATTACATGTAATCGTCAGCCGTATGCTTCTTCTGCTGGTGCATGATCCCCAGACGGGCGGCAATCCATTCCGTGATGACAAAGAACACCGGAATGAGGAATATGCCCATCGCCGTAGCAAAGAACATACCACCAACGACAGCCACGCCCATACCGTTTCGAGCCGCGGCGCCAGCGCCGGTAGCGATAGCCAGCGGCACGCAGCCGATAATGAAGGCGAACGAGGTCATCAGTATCGGGCGCAGGCGCAGGCCAGCGGCCTCCAGCGCGGCCTTCACCGGCTCCATGCCGCGGTCGACACGCACCTTTGCGAACTCGACGATCAAGATGGCGTTCTTCGCCGCCAGGCCGATAATCGCAATGATACCGATCTGCATGTACACGCTGTCCTGCAGGCCCGCATTCTGGTTGCCAAACATGGCCTCCAGTATGGAAAGCCCGTATTCCGAAGCTACCGCGCCGAAGATGCCGGTCGGTACGGTGAGCAGTACCGCAAACGGTACGCTCCAGCTCTCATAGAGGGCTGCCAGGCAGAGGAAAACGAATACCAGCGAGAGGACCAGCACCTTCAGCGTCGAGCTGGAAGCCTTGGCCTCCTCACGGCTCTGGCCAGACCATTCAATATTGAAACCCGTACCCGCATTCTGCTGCACGACCTCTTTGATAGCGTTCATCGCCTGACCGGAGGAGTAGCCATTACCCGTCTGGCCCGTTATCTGGATGGAACGCGTACCATTAAAGCGGGAAATCGTAGCCGGCCCCGAAGTGAGCTTCGGCTTCAGCAGAGTATCGAGCGGCACCATGGAGCCCTTGCTCGACTTGACGAAGATGAACTTCATCTGATCGGTCGAACTGCGGTAGTCATTGTCAGCCTGCAGCATAACCTTGTAGCTGCGGCCAAAACGGTTAAAATCATTGACCTGATAGCCGCCGTAGTTGACCTGCATCGCCGTGAACACATCCGACAGCTGGATGCCGAGATTCTTGACCTTCTCACGGTCCACCTCATACTGGACGACCGGCGAGCCAACGGAGTAGGTCGAGCGTACGCCGGCCAGCTCCGGACGCTGATTAGCCTCCGCGACAATCTTTTTCGTTATATCATTGAGCTCCGTCTCACTGTGGCCGGTCATATCCTGCAGCTGGAGCGTCCAGCCACCGGTCATGCCGAGGCCCGGCAGAGCCGGCGGATTCATGGCGATGACCGTCGCCTCCGGCGCCACCTGCGCGCCCAACGCGAAGGCCGTACGAACCGCCGCATCGACCGACGCATCAGCTGACTCACGCTGGGACCAGTCCTTCATACCGGCAACAATCATGCCGGCACTGGACGAGGCACCGCCTGATAGCGGCGAGAAGCCCGTGATGGCCATAGTGCCATCCAGCCCCTTGATATTCGCCATCATAGCTGTGTTTAGCTTATCAATGACGGCCTGGGTGCGGTTAGCCGAGGTGCCATCCGGCATTTCGACGGCCGCAAACATATAGCCCTGGTCCTCATTCGGCACGAAGGTGGATGGCAGATTCTTGTAGATAATCCCGGCGCAGCCAGCTACTATCAGCAGGAATACCAACGCCAGCCGGGCATGGCGGACGAATTTGCCCACTATGCCGACATAGCCCAGCTTCGTACGCTCAAACCAGTTATTGAACTTCACAAAGAAACGGCCCAGAATACCAGTATCATCCTGCTCCGTGTGCTTTTTGAGCATCATCGCGCAGAGCGCCGGGGTCAGGGTCAGAGCCACGAAGGCCGACAAGCAGACCGAGACCGCGATGGTCAGAGCGAACTGCTTATAAAGCACGCCGGTCATACCGCCGAGGAACGCCACTGGTACGAAGACCGCGGACAGGACGATAGCAATAGCCACGACCGGCCCCTGCACCTCATCCATAGCCCGCTCCGTAGCATCGACCGGAGCCAGACCTTCCTCCATATGCTTTTCGACATTCTCGATGACGACGATAGCATCATCGACGACCAGGCCGATAGCCAGCACCATGGCGAACAGCGTCAGAGTATTTATCGTGAAATCAAGTATCACGAACGCCCCCAGCGTACCAATGAGGGAAACCGGTACGGCCAGCAGCGGGATAATCGTCGCGCGCCAGTTCTGCAGGAATACGAATATGACCAGCACGACCAGCAGCAGCGCCTCGATAAAGGTCATCAAAACCTCCTCGATGGACGTACTGATATAGTCTGTCGAATCGAATATCGTCGACATCTGCATGCCCGGCGGCAGCTCACCCTTGGCCTCATCAAAGACCTTGCGCACTTCGCCGATGGTCTTCATGGCGTTAGCATCACTCGTGAGCTTGACGCCGAAACCGACCGCCGGATAGCCATTATACTTTGATATAATGCTTTCCGACTGGGTGCCGGTCTCGATCTTGGCTACATCCTTGAGCCGGACAAACTGGCCGTCGCCATTGGCCTTGATAATGACATTGCCGAATTCCTCCGGCGTCGTCAGACGGCCCTCGATCTTACCGGACATCTGTTTTTCCTGGCCGTTGTTGACCGGCATAGCGCCGACCGTACCAGCCGGGGCCTGGACATTCTGTTCCTTTATGGCCGCCGACACATCAGCGACGGTGAGGCCGAGCTCAGCCAGCTTGTCCGGATTCAGCCAGACGCGCATCGCGTAGTCCGAGCCAAAGACCTGGACCTCGCCGACGCCATTGATACGCTTCAATTTATCGAGCAGATAGATGGTCGCGTAGTTCTTCATGAACGCGCGGTCATAGGTACCGTCCGGCGAATAGAAGGCCATCATGTAGGCCATATCATTCGTTGACTTCTTCGTCGTCAGGCCTACCTGCTGGACCTCCGACGGCAGCTGGCTAGTTGCCGATGCAACATTGTTCTGGACCTTTACCGAGTCCATATCGCCATCTGTCCCGACATCGAAAGTTACCGACAGGCGATAGCTGCCCGTATCATCCGAGTTGGAAGACATATAGTCCATGCCCTGCGTGCCGTTGACCTGATCCTCAACAATCTGCGCCACTGTTTGGTTGACAACCGAAGCACTTGCTCCCGTATAAGTCGTGCTAACGCTGACCGATGGCGGCGAGATCTGCGGGTACTGCGCTATCGGCAGCTGCGTCGCCGCGATTCCGCCCGCGATGACGATGATCAGCGAGATGACGATGGCGAAAATGGGGCGATGAATAAAGAACTTAGACAAAGCGCCGCCCCCTTAGTTATCCGCACCGCTAGCTGATGATGGTGTCATGGTATCATACGGAGTCGTATCATCATCGAACGAGAAGCCCATATCCTCCGGCGTTACCATCGTCACAGACAGATCCTTGCCCTCCGTGAGACTCGACAGCCCCTCGACAACGACCGTATCATCGGCGGACAGGCCGCTCTTGACGATATAGTAGCTGCCGACCTGCTGACCGAGCTCTACGCTGCGGGCCGCAGATTTACCATCAGCGCCGACGACCATGACAAATGTCTTATCGAGGAGCTGCTGGACAGCACGCTGCGGCACAAGGATAGCGTTAGGAACCGTCTCACCCGAGAGCTTGACCCGCGCGAACATGCCCGGCAGCAGGAGGCCGTTCGGATTATCGAACAGAGCCTTTATCGTCAGCGCACCGGTATTCTGCGTCAGCGCGCGATCCGCCTGGACGACGCGCCCGTCGAGCGGATAGGTTGTCCCATCCGAAAGCTTAATAGAGACGGTGATAGCATTGCCATTGCCGCCCTGCATCTGCTGGATATTGCGGAACTTCAGATACTCCGTCTCCGAAATACTGAACGTCACAAACACCGGATCCGTCGTACCTATCGTCACGAGATTCGTATTACCAGCCGTGGCAAAGGTGCCGACCGCGACATCATCGACTGATACCTGACCGGACATCGGTGCATAGACGACCGTATCGGCCAGATCCTGCTGTGCCTTCTGCAACAGTGCCTGATTGGCGGCAGCCGCCGCGCTATAGGCATTGACATTGGCCTGCTGCGTCGTCACCTGCTGCTCAGAAATTGCGTCCGAGGCATAGAGCTCCTGATCGCGATCGAGGTCGGTCTGCGCATTAGCCAGCGTAGCCTGTGACTGAGCCAGCGTGGCCTGAGCCTGCAATACCGCGGACTCATACTGACGGCTGTCAATGCGGTAAAGCGGCTGCCCGGCCTCAACAAAATCGCCGCCGTAGAAATACTTCTCCACTACGCGCCCGGAGACCTTGGACTGTACCTTGACCTCATCCCGTCCTGCAACCTGCCCTGCGTACTCGCTGGTGACCGGCGTGTCCTGCTGCAGCACCTTCATGGCCTTGACCTGCGTAGCCCCGCCGGCGGCCTGCTGGGTCTTACTGCCGCAGCCTGCCATCAAGGTAGAAGCCACCAGGGCCAGAACCATCACGAGCGCGAGCGGTTTATGGTTTTTCGCGAAATGCAAAAAAATAACCTCCCTCTTTCACACTTCAAAAAGAAGCATCTCATTACCGCTTAAAATTAGTAAATATATGTTTACTATTTACGTTTAACATAGTATAGTATATCTAGTTAAAAGTCAAGTATCAGCGGCCATATATGGCTGTCTGACCCCATTTTTAATCATATCGAAACCGTAAATATCCTATATTTGTAGCGTTTTCTTATACAGCCTATAAAGGAGTATCGTGCATGCCTAAGAATACCGCCGAATCCGTCTCCATGCGCTTCATGGAGACCCTGGTGCTTATCCATCGCAATTTTTATCGGCATCTGTCTGTCCCGGTGCCCTTCAACCAATTCTCCGTCCTTATGACGCTGCTGGTGGACGGCCCTGGCTCCCCCTCGGAAATCAGCCAGCTATTGCATATGTCCAAGCAGCAAATGGCCAGCATCAGCGAGAAACTCGTGGCGGCGGGCTTAATTGCCAAGCACGCGGACAGCCGCGATCACCGTCGTGTCCTCCTCTCGCTCACGCCGGAAGGAGCGAAGCTCATCGAGAATCAGAATGAAATCGTGCGCCAGCGCTTCATTCACAGCCTGAAGCATCTTCAGCCAGAGGAGCAACGGAGCCTCGAGCACGCGATTCAGCTTCTCAACAACTCCATAGAAAAAATGGCCAACAATTAAAGCAGGACTGGGAAACGCCTGTGCGCTTTCCCAGTCCTGTTTTTTAGCTGTCGATGGCTATTTCGTCCAGATCATCCGGCACAAAAACACGCCCATGGTAGTACTGGGCAGCCTCCGCACTATATTCTGCCTTGCGCGTGGCCAGGTGCTTGTCCTCCGTATGGTACAGTATGAGATTTTTCGCTCCAAGCCGCTCCGCCAGCTCGCTGGCTTCCTTGACCGTACTGTGGTTCTTTTCATACGGCTTGAATACCTCGCGGTCACCATAGCGGCAGAAAGCCTCCGCCAGCAACCAGTCGGCATCACGCGCATAGGCCTCGTCATGCTCATTGTACGGCTCATCACCGAGACAGGTGAGCTTCAGACCGTCTGTGAACTGCAGACAGTAGCCGAACTGCTTGGCCTTCGTCGACATGATATCGAACGCCGTCAGCTTGCATTCCTTGATGCCCGGCAACTCCACGGTCTCACCATCGCTGACCTCGTGCAGCACGATATCAGTGCCGACGCGGGCGAAATCCTTCTTCTTCAGCGTCATGTGCGTCATCGTCAGCAGCATGTCCATCACGATATCATGACAGTATATGTGGAACTTCCCCTCATACTGTCCCTTGTTCATGAGGTCGGCCACTTTGCGCATGATCCATATGACCCCGAGCACGTGGTCGGTATGCCCGTGCGTCACAAACATATGATGACACCGCTGATAAGTGAAATCCGTCTGCTCCAGCTGGCGCAAGACGCCATTGCCGCCGCCGGCATCCGTCAGGAAAAGGCTGCCGTCGGACATGGTAATATAGAAGCAGGTATTGAAGCACTTCGTCGCCATGGCAAAACCAGTGCCCAGAATCGTAATTTTGCGCATAAACCCCTCTCCCCCATAATTGAACATAGTACATTTTACCGCAATATCCTTAAGAACCTATAAGAAGAGGGACCATTACTTATGGTCCCTCTTTTGTATTTGTTTAATTTTTAGTCAAACTTTTTTCCCAGGCCTGCAGAGCCTCCCGGGCAGCTGCCTGCTGAGCAGCTTTCTTGCTCGGACCAGTGCCCTGCCCCAGCACCTGCCCCAGCACACGCACCTGATAGGCGAACTCCTTCGCATGATCGGGTCCCTGCTCGGACAGCTCCTCATAGACGACACTGGCTCCCGGATCATCGGGCTTCGCCTGCTGGAACACGAGCTCCTGCAGCCTCGTCTTGGCATCATCCTGATAGTCGACCATTGCCTTGGCCGTCAGACGCGCTACGCCATCCTCCAGTTCCCGCCTGACGAAGGCCGCCGCGGCTGGCCAGCCCTGATCGAGGTATATGGCGCCGATGACTGCCTCGAAAGCATCCTCGAGGTTCGTCCGCCGCTCGCGTCCGCCGCTTGCTTCTTCGCCGTGACCGAGCCGCAGCATCCCGCCGAGTCCGAGCTCGTTCGCGAGCTCCGCGAGCGATTGCGAGCAGACCAGGCTCGCCCGCATCTTCGTCAGCTCGCCCTCGGGAAGGTTCGGGAACCGCTCATAAAGATAAGTGCTGGAGGCTAGCTCCAGCACTGCATCTCCGAGGAATTCCAGACGTTCGTTATGCTGCACATGATCATGTTCATTGGCATAAGACGTATGCGTGAGGGCCCGATCAAGCAATCCGAGATCAACGAACCTGACGCCCATACGGTCAGCCAGCTCCATGAGCAGCTGTCGCCGCGCCATGGCCTGGCCGCCACGCTTGTTCTCTTTTTCCTCTTTATTCATTTCATCACTCTGCGAATTTCTTAAGCAGCAGGCAGGCATTGTGACCGCCGAAGCCGAACGAGTTCGACATGGCAGCACGCACCGTCTTGGCCTTGGCCTTGTTCGGTACATAGTCGAGGTCGAGCCCCTCATCCTGCGTCTCATAGTTGATCGTCGGTGGCAGCATGTCGTTCTCGACGGCGAGTGCTGTAGCTATGCACTCGACACCGCCGGCCGCACCGAGCAGATGACCGGTCATGGATTTGATCGAGGATACCGATACATTCTTGGCCGCGTCGCCCCAAACCGTCTTGATGGCCTCGGTCTCGCCAGCATCATTCATATGCGTCGAGGTGCCATGCGCATTGACGTAGTCGACCTCGTCAGCCTTCATGCCGGCATCATCGAGGGCCAGCTGCATGCATTTGGCCTGATACTCGCCGTGCGGGGCCGGGCTCGTGATATGATAGGCATCCGAGTTCGCGCCGTAGCCGACGAGCTCAGCATATATATGAGCACCGCGCTTCTGAGCATGCTCGAGCGTCTCGAGCACGACTACGCCTGCGCCCTCGCCCATGACGAAGCCGGAGCGGTTCGCATCGAACGGACGCGAAGCATGAGCCGGATCATCGTTATGGTCGGTGCAGAGAGCCTTCATCGCGCAGAAGCCCGCTACCGCAGCCTGCGATATCGAAGCCTCCGTACCACCGGCGACCATGACATCAGCCTTGCCATGCTGCAGCACGCGGTAAGCATCACCGATGCAGTTCGAGCCCGTAGCGCAAGCAGTGACGACGCACGAAGACGGGCCATGCAGTTTGTAGGTAATCGAGACCTGTCCCGCCGCCATGTTCGCAATCATCATCGGGATGAAGAACGGGCTGATATGGCGCGGTCCCTTATCAAAGAACTTCTCGTACTGGCTGTGCATCGTCTCGATGCCGCCGATACCGGCACCGATATAGGTACCGATGCGCTCATGATCCTCTTTGTCGAGATCGAGAGCCGCATCCTTCAGTGCCATGCCCGTAGCTGCCACAGCGAACTGCGCATAGCGGTCCATACGGCGGGCTTCCTTACGGTCGATATAGTCCTTCGGATCGAAATCCTTGACCTCGCCGGCAATCTGAGCCCCATAATCCGCCGCATCGAAACGGGTGATCTTGCCGATGCCATTCTTTCCCTCGAGCAGGGCCTGCCAGAAAGCATCCTTGCCCGTCCCTATCGGGGAGATGACGCCTATACCCGTTATAACAACTCTATTATTCAAAACCTTCTCCTTCCCAGCTCTATCCCTCGAGCTATTTGCTCAGTTCGCAGCGGCAGCCTCAGCCGTCAGCTGCGCGAATATCTCGTGTACTGACAATATCTTCTTTATGCGCGGCATATATTCGCCCGTGAATACCAGCCCCGTCTCTACATCGCCCTGCTGTGCCCGGATGAGCGCACGGATGATGCAGAAATTATGCTTGCATGCCTTCAGGCACTGATCACACTGCTTCGGCGGTACCGGCCCCTCGAGCACCCGGGCCGAGAATGGCGTGCGCACCGCCCGGCCCGGCAGGCCGACCGGCGAATGTATGACCACGATGTCCTCCGGCTTTGATTTCAGATAGTAATCCTTGAGAGCCGGAGCGGCATTCGATTCCTGACTGGCCGCGAACCGCGAGCCCATCTGGACGCCATTGGCCCCCATCTTTATAAAATCAACGATGTCCTGGCCTGAGAGGACGCCGCCAGCTGCTATGACTGGTATCTTCACGGCCTCACGTATGGCTGGTATGAGCTTGCGCACCGATTTATCGGTGCCCAGATGACCGCCAGCCTCCTTGCCCTCGACGACGATGGCCGTCGCGCCAAGACGCTCTGATATCTTTGCTAATTTTACCGACGAGACAATAGGTACGATCGGCGTGCCCGACTCTTTGCCATAGCCGAACATGTCACGCGAGAATCCAGCTCCCGCCACGATGAGATCGATGCCCTCGCTGATAGCCGTCTTGACTATGCCCGCGAAGTCACGCGCTGCCACCATGATATTGATGCCGATGATACCAGACGTAAGCGAACGAGCGAGCCGGATTTCATAGCGCAGCTCGTCATGGCTCATACCCGACGCAGCAATGAGACCGATACCGCCCTCATTGGCCACCGCCGCTGCCAGACGCGCCGTGGAGAGTCGTATCGCCATACCGCCCTGTACGATAGGGATGCGGGCAATCTTCTCACCGATTTTCAGCTCTGGAAGCTTCAATGTTACTCCTCCAATCTCTCTTACCTCTCTAAAGAGAGCCCTGTCACATGACAAAAACGCTCCCTTTAGAAAATCCCGCGAATTACTTCACGGGATTTCAAAAAGGTAAGACGTTCAAACTTATTTGTTCTGGTCGATGTAGTTGACTACATCCTGAACCGTCTTGATTTTCTCAGCGGCCTCATCAGGAATCTCGATATTGAACTCCTCCTCGAAAGCCATGATAAGCTCTACGATATCGAGGGAATCAGCACCGAGGTCATCGATGAAAGTGGAGTCAATGCTGACCTCATCCGGCTCAACGCCGAGCTGCTCAACAACGATACCACGAACTTTCTCGAAAGTAGACTCTTCTGCCATTACTTTCACCTCCTTAAATTGTTATCCTATATAGTTATATCACATAACCATGCCACCGTCTACATTGACGACCTGGCCTGTAATATAGGATGCTTCATCAGATACGAGGAAACATACGGCTTTCGCCACATCCTCCGCTTCGCCGATACGCTTGAGCGGTATGGCGGCCAGCATGCCCTCCTTGACCTTGTCCGGCAGGACTGCGGTCATATCGGTATTAATGCACCCCGGTGCCACCATGTTCACCGTGATGCCGCGCGCTGCGAGCTCCTTGGCAGCCGATTTCGAAAAACCGATCACACCGGCCTTGGCAGCGGCATAGTTCGTCTGACCGGCGTTGCCCATGAGACCGACGACAGAAGCCATATTGACGATGCGTCCATAGCGCTTCTTCATCATGATTTTCGAAACGATCTTCGTGCAGTGGAACACGCCCTTGAGGTTCGTATTGATCACCGCATCGAAATCTTCTTCCTTCATGCGCATGAGCAGACCATCGCGCGTGATGCCGGCATTGTTGACGAGGATGTCGATCGTGCCGAACGCATCGGTGACGGTCTTGACCATGGCCTCAACGGCCGCCGCATCAGAAACATCAGCCTGGACGACGATGGCCGTACCGCCGGCCGCTTCGATCTCCGCCTTGACCGCTTCGGCTTTCGCCTGGCTGCCGGCGTAGTTGATCGCGACCTTGGCGCCCTCGCTGGCCAGCTTCAGCGCGATTGCCCGGCCGATGCCGCGCGAGGCGCCCGTGACCAGAGCGCATTTACCGTCTAAAAGCATATTAGCGAACCTCCCGTAAATAGTCAAGAGTTTTTTGCAGGCTCTCGATATTTTCTACGTTCAGGCTCTTGATGCCCGTCTTGTCGATGCGGCGGTTGAAGCCGCAGAGCGTCTTGCCCGGTCCGGCCTCTACGAACGTATCGGCACCGAATTCCTGCATCGTATGCACGCAGTCGATCCATTTGACCGGATGATCTGCCTGAGCCACGAGGTTGGCCTTTATGTCCGCAGCGCTCGTCTCGAGCTTGCCCGTAAAGTTCGACACTACGGGTATTGATGCATCGCGTATATCCGTCTTGTCCAGCTCAGCCGCGAGCTTCTTTGCCGCCGGCTCCATGAGCGTCGAATGGAACGGTGCCGATACCGGCAGGATGACAGCCTTCTTGGCCCCGGCTGCCTTCAGCGTCTCTACCGCAGCCTCTACGCCCGCTGTCGTGCCGGCGATGACCGTCTGACCCGGGCAGTTGAAATTGACAGCCTGCACCGCACCGGCGCTCTCCGATGCCTTCTGGCAGGCATCGATGATGACATCGTCACCGAGACCGATGATCGCTGCCATGCCGCCCTGACCGACCGGAACGGCCTCCTGCATGTACTGCCCACGATGATGCACGAGTACTACGGCATCCTGGAAATCGAGAGCACCGGCAGCTACGAGGGCCGAATACTCACCGAGGCTGTGGCCGCCAGTCACATCAGGCTCCACACCATTTTCCTTCAGCAGCTCATAAGCGATGACGCTCATCGTCAGGATGGCCGGCTGCGTGTTGGCCGTCAGCTTCAGATCCTCAGCCGGGCCTTCGAAGCACATATCCTTGATGGAGTATCCCAGAGCCTCATCCGCCTGCTCGAACAACTTCTTGGCAATCGGATACTGCTCATAGAAATCTTTGCCCATTCCCACAGCCTGAGCTCCCTGCCCCGGGAATACGAATGCCAGTTTATTCACTTTATTACCCCCTGTAGCTACGATATTTATTTACAATTTGCCTCAGCCGCCTGGAATGCCTGCGGCAAGCCATTAACAATATCCTCTATGATCTGTTTCACCGGTTTTATATCATTCAGCATACCTGAAATCTGGCCAATCATGACCGAGCCGTTCTCGACATCCCCCTCATGCGTAGCACGATGCAGGCTGCCGACGCCCAGCTTCTCGAGCTCCTCTGCCGGAGCATTGCTCGACTCGAGTTCGAAGAACTTGCGCGTCAGCTTGTTCTGCAGCACGCGCGCCGGATGACCGAGCGTGCGACCCGTTACGACCGTCGAGCGGTCACGGGCTTTGAGAACCATTTTCTTGTAATTCGGATGCGCGATGCACTCCTCGCTCATGACGAAGCGGGAGCCCATCTGCACGGCGCTGGCGCCGAGCGCAAAAGCCGCCGCCATGCCACGCGAATCACCGATGCCGCCAGCACCGATGACCGGCACATCGACGGCATCCACGACCTGCGGGATGAGTGGCATCGTCGCAATCTCACCGATATGTCCGCCCGACTCCGTGCCCTCGGCGATGACCGCATCAGCACCCGAGCGCACGAGGCGCTTCGCGAGTGCGACCGAGGCTACGACCGGGATGACCTTCGAGCCGATTTCCTTGAGCTCCGGCACATACTCGCCCGGATTGCCGGCGCCCGTCGTCACGACTGGTACGCGCTCCTCGAGCACGACCTGCATGACTTCTTTGACATAAGGGCTCATGAGCATGACATTGACGCCAAACGGCTTATCCGTCCAGCCCTTGCATTTCTGTATTTCAGCGCGCAGAACCTCCGGCGGCATATGACCGGCGCCGATGATGCCCAGACCACCTGCATTTGAGACCGCGGATGCGAGCTCTGCCGTACCGATCCAGGCCATACCGCCCTGGAAAATCGGGTATTTGATATTCAGCAGCTTGCAGATCACATTGTTTTCAAACATTTACCTTTGTCCTCCTCAGCCCATTTTATGATGCGGGTTGCCTTTTTCTGCGCTATCATTCAGCAGGATTTCTTCTTTCGCCAGAGACTCGCGTATGCGGCTTACGACATCGCTGTTCACATAGTCTACCGCCACGCCGATCGCACTGCATACGGACTTGGCATTCGAGGAGCCATGCCCGATCAGTACACAGCCATTCACGCCGAGGAGCGGCGCCCCGCCGTACTCCGTGACATCGAGACGGCGGCCGAGCTTCTTCAGTGCCGGCATGACCAGTATCGCTCCGAGCTTGGCCAGTATGCCGCCATCTTTGATGGCTTCCTTGATCAGCTTCATGATTGTCTTCGCAAGGCCCTCTGCAAATTTTAGCACAACATTGCCGGTAAATCCATCACAAATTATTACGTCGAAATTGCCTTTCGGAATGTCGCGTCCTTCGGCATTGCCACCGAAGTTGAATGTCGTAACCTGCTTCAGCAGATGATACGTAGCTTTAGCCTGCTCGTTGCCTTTCGTCTCCTCCTCGCCGATGTTCAGGAGGCCGACGCGCGGATTCTTCTTGCCGAAAACATACTCGGCGTAGAGCGAGCCCATCAGACCGTTCTGCACGAGATTTTCTGGCTTGGCATCGACGATGGCACCTGAATCGAGCATGAGGGTGACGCCCTTCGGCGTCGGCATCGGCGTCGCTATGGTCGGACGGCTGATGCCCTTGATGCGCCGCAGCAGGAGCTGGGCAGCCGTGACGGCTCCGCCGGTGGAGCCGGCCGAGAAAACGGCGTCACATACGCCATCTTTGACAAGCCGGGTGGCCACCACGATGGAAGCGTCCTTCTTCGTACGGACAGCCTCTGCCGGATGCTCACCCATCTCGACGACCTGCGAGGCGTGCTGGATCGTGATGCCGAGCTTCTCCCATCCCGACACGCGCTTCAGCACTTCACGGATGCGGGCCTCATCGCCCACGAGGACTATTTCACAATTATACTTCTTGGCTGCCCGAACTGCACCGAATACGACCTGTTCCGGTGCGTAATCGCCACCCATCGCATCAACCGCTATCTTCATGGAGTTACGCTCCTTACATCTGCCTATCTACCCTATTTGTCAGCCAGGCCATCGTCGTTCATCGACACCAGTATGAACTTGGCCCGGAATACTTCCTGAGTATCGTTATGTGTCTTTACCCATACGAAATACTTATTGCCGCGTACTTTCACTATTTCTGCCTTGGCGATGAGCTTCTCGCCCACATGCACCGGGATCTTGTATTTCACATTGGCGACGCCGGTGACGGCCATCGGCGCGTCTATGATAGCCAGCGCCAGCGAATTCGCCTGCGAGAACATGTAGTAGCCCTTGGCGATCTTCGTGCGGGCGAAGACCATATCATCGGTCACCCTCAGCAGCGAGATGCCCGAGTGGCCGAGCTCGAGATCGATGAGCTCACCGACCACGTCGCCGCTCTGGATCGCCTTGATCTTGTTCTGGGCACTCTCCGCCATACGCCGTATCCGGCCCCGGAGCTCGGGAATCCCGAGCTCGAGACGATCGAGGCGGATGGTCTGGACGGACACGTGCAGACGCTGCGCCAGCTCCTCATCTGTCAGGAACGGCTTCTCCCTGACCTGGGCCATGAGCTCTTCCTGCCGTATCTTCTTCTTTATGCGAGCCACTCGTTCACCCCCTGTCCGTTCTTTCTGATGGAGTCAGGTTTTAGTACCTGCTACCATGAGTTGTTCATGACTATTATAGACACTGCCGAATCAAAATGCAACCCCTATTTTGCGGTTCCTATCACTGTCGCCCCAATGTAATCGGTTTCATCGTCAATTTGAAACAAAAATAAATAAGCAGGACTATAAAAAGTCCTGCTTACCATCTCGCTATTACTCAGCGGCCTCGATAACCTCTTTGCCGTCATAGTAGCCACACTCAGGGCATACATGATGCGGCAGACGGGGCTCGTGGCACTGCGGGCACTCTACATAGCCCGGAGCCGTCAGTTTCCAGTTAGCACGACGCTTATCGCGGCGGGCCTTGGACTGTCTACGCTTAGGTACTGCCATGTCGGATACACCTCCTTAAAAAAGGATTTCCTAAATATCATCATTATTTAGTAACGCTTTCAACGCCGCCATACGCGGATCGATGACGGTGCGGTCGCAGCCGCAGTCGCCCTCATTGAGGTCATGCCCGCACACCGGACAAAGTCCCTTGCAATCAGGACGGCAGAGATGAGATAACGGCTGAGCAGCTATGACCGTATCGCGCACCAGCGGCTCGATATCCAGCCAGTCGTCATGAATCGCATCCGCATAATCATCCGTGTCCGAGGCTCCCTCAGCCGGATAATCTTCGCTCAGCTCATGAACCTGCTGCTCCTCACAATCCTTCAGGCAACGGTCACAGGCATAGCGAACCCGGTCATGGACCTCACCGGTCACACGATAGGAATGCCCCGTATACACCGCTGTCCCCCGGACCTCGATAGCGTCCAGGAACTCCACACTTTCCTCCAAGAGCTCAAGCTCCTGAGGCGTAGCGCTGTAGGAAAATGATACTTCGCGCCCTGGCATGGCTGCCAGTTCGCGGATGTTCAGCTTCATCATCAAGCAACAACCTCAATCCATTATAGCGGTCAGTAATGGCTTTGTCAAGTAAATATACTTGCCACCCTGCCGCAAATCAAAATTCATCTCAACCGGGCCTGGAGTGCCTCCACCGCAGCCTGCTGAATGCGCTTCAGCGGTACATCGGATGCCTCCGCCAGCCGCCGGCAGTCCTCGTACTCCGGCGCCACATTGACGATCTCGCCGGCGTAGGCACTGACCTTGCAGGCTACGCGGCCATACAGCGTATCGACCTGAGCCATATGCCGGGACGCCTCGATGCGCTCAGCCAGAGGCAGCACACGCAACCCGATCGTCGTCGTCTCACGGAATATGATGCTGGTGCAGGCCTCGCACTTGTCTGCAGTTACGAGCACGGATAATTTCTCAGCCGGACGGTTTTTCTTCATATATATAGGCGTCGTCCATACATCGAGGGCTCCGGCTGCGAACAGCTTATCATAGAGATAGCTGTATATCTCCGGACTCATATCATCAATATTCGTCTCGAGCAACAGCCGCTTCGCCTCGGCTGCCCCCTCGTACTCACCGACATACATGCGCAGGACATCCGGCAGCTCGAGCTCCCAGCCGCCCGCGCCGTAGGCAATCTTCTCCGTCACAAAGCCGGTCGGCAATCCCTGCCGGTCCGAGGGCTCTGCCATCGTCCGGATGACGGCTGCGCCGGTAGGCGTCGCCAGCTCACGGTCGCCATTCTGATACCACGGCCATCCCGTCAGCAGCTCGGTCGTAGCCGGGGCCGGCACCGGCATGAGGCCATGCGCGCAGCGGACCGTACCGCTGCCCACATTGATTGGCGAGGCGAACACGCGCTTGATCTCGAGATAGTCCAGGCATATCGCCGTACCGACGATATCGACGATCGAGTCGACCGCACCGACCTCATGGAAATGAACCTCCTCCGGCGGCTGCCCGTGGACTTTGCCCTCAGCCCGCGCCACGGCCTCGAAAATCGCCAGGCTCTGCTGCCTGACCGGCGCTGACAGCGACGACCCCTCTATGATTGCCCGTATATCCCGCATCGTGCGATGAACATGATGGTCCGCATGCTGATGCGCCTCACTTGAATATTCATGATGATGCTCCGTCGGGGCGTCGTGCTCAGACACCGCTCCCGTCAGCTTCACCTCGACATAGACACCACGGATGCCGCCCCGGTTCACATCAGATATCTTTATCTCATACTCTGACGCCAGCCCCAGCTTCGCGAGCTCGCGCTCCAGATACGACGCCGGTACTCCCGCCTGCAGGAACGCACCCAGCAGCAGATTGCCGCTGATCCCCGAGAAACAATCAAGATATATCGCCTTCATATATTTCCTCCTCTTAGCCTTCCCCTGAGGGGAAGAGGGCGTTATGCAAGCTGCCCCCCCTTTGGGGGAAGTGCCGAGCGCAGCGAGGCGATAGGGGTGGCGAGGCGCTACGCGGCGTTACGGTAACAAATAGATTATTCGGCTGCTTAGGCTTTTCGATTCGTGGGCCGTTTATGCTTTAGCACTCGAGTATGATTACCTACTCGCCACCCCCACCACCGCTAGCGCGGTCCTCCTCCGACAGCCTCTTCTCCAGCCTATCGCGATTATATCATACCACCTGTAGCTGGCTCCAAGTCAACCTCAGCGCATATGATTGATCTTGCTCGCGAGCACCCCGGCCCCGAAGCCGTTGTCTATATTCACGACCGACACCCCGGCCGCACAGCTGTTCAGCATCGAGAGCAGCGCCGCCAGGCCATGCAGTGAGGCACCATAGCCCACACTCGTCGGCACCGCGATGATCGGCCGGTCCGTGAGGCCGCCGACCACGCTCGCGAGCGCTCCCTCCATGCCCGCGATGACGATGAGGACATTCGCCTGCCGGATCGAGTCGAGATGCGCGAACAGGCGATGGATGCCGGCTACGCCGCAGTCATAATACGACTCCACCGTATTGCCATAGAGCTGCGCTGTGAGCTTGGCTTCCTCTGCCACGGGGATATCGCTCGTCCCTGCCGTGAGGATCAGGATGCGATGCTCCTCATCGACAGGCGCCTGCACCCGCTCGACATATATGATGCGCGCCGCTTCATCGTAGCTGGCCTCCGGTATTTCCCTATGCACGAAATCGTACTTCTCACGGCTGGCCCGCGTCGCCATGACATTGCCCTCGCCATGGGCCAGCAACGACTTCATGATGGCCAGCACCTGCTCCTGCGTCTTGCCCTCGGCATAAATGACCTCGGGGAAACCCTGCCGCATCTCGCGATGGTGATCCACCTCGGCGAATCCCATATCCTCGAACGGCAGCTCGCGCAAGGCTTGCACTGCCTCCTTTTCCGAGCTGTCACCGCTTTTATACTTCCGCAAGACCTCAGCTATATCCTTCTCTGTCATGCCTGTACCTCTATCTGTTTCAACCCATGTCGACATTTACCTTTATTGGGGGATTCTATATCAGTCGTCGCTAATCCTGCTCCGTGCCTGCACCACGAGCCGCCGATACAGTTCCTCCACGTCCCGCACATACTGCTGCCCATCCATGAGCGGCGAATGCTGCATCAGGCCGCGCAGGCCGACATGAAGCGCGCACAGCAGCTCCGCATCCTGTGCCAGCCCGACCGCGAGCTCCACATACCGCTCCGGAGTCGGTGCTGCGAGCTCGGCGAGCCCGATATTGGCGAGAAAACTGTACCCGAACCGCGCCCCATGCCGGTCCCCCACGAGCGTCACGACCGGCACACCCATATATAGCGCCTCGCAGGTCGTCGCCCCACCCGGATAGGGACTCGGATCGAGCGCGATGTCGATTTCCCGATACTCCGCCAGATAGTCATGCGAGAAGCCGCGCAGCTCGATGCGCTCCAGCGGCAGTCCGAGTCGCGCGAACCGCTCCCGCGTGTACGCGAGCCCCTCGGCACTGTCGAACAGCTTGTGCTTCAGCACGAGCCGCGCCGTCGGCACCGCCGCGAGAATCCGCCCCCAGAGGCGCAGCATCTCGTCCGTCAGCTTGGCGAAATTATTGAAGCAGCCGAACGCCACATAGCCCCGCGCGAGACACGGCGGCGCGCCCGGCTCCGGGAACTCACTGTACGGCTCATAGCAGAAATGCGAGTGCGGCAACCGGAGCAATGGCTCGACGAAATACGGCGACTCTGCCTCCGGCGCACAGTACACGTCCGAGAGAAAGCCCGTCGTCTCATAGAGCCCTGTACTATTGAAATAGCCCAGCCCGGAAATCTGCACCGGTGCCGCCCGCCAGCCGAAGACCGGCAGCGCATTGCCGCTCGTATGACCCGCGAGGTCCACGAGCACATCGATCTCATCGGCCCGTATCTGTGCTGCGAGACCAGCGAAATCTCCCGCCTCAGCCAGCTTTGCGGCCTCGCGCCATACGGCCTCCGGCCGCTGCAGCGCCGCCGTCACCGCATCGTGCGTCCGCCCGATATCATAAACATATACACGGAAAGCATCCGCATCATAGCGCGTGAGGAGCGACCGCACATACTGCGCCACGGGATGCTCATGCAGGTCCGCTGAGATATACCCCACGCGGATCTGCTCATGCCGCCATTCCGGCCGCCCATACGGCACCGCCCCGAGCGACGCCATATAGTCCTGCAGCAGCTCCCGATACCGCGCATAGAGCCTCTGCATCTCCGCCGCACCATACGCCGCTACCGGTGCCGCATTCGCCGCGAATACCGCATTGCTGCACTCGATGAGCTTTTGTCGCGGCCTCGGCTCTATTTCTGCTGACCGTAGCAGCGCTACGACCGCCTCGCGCGCGAGCCCGAGTGTCCGATAGGCTGAGCCCAGCAGGCTCCAGGCATCCGCGAGCTGCTCCCGCTCCGGTGCCGCCGCGAACTCCTTTACCAGACGCCGCAGCCACTCGATTTCCGACACATACTGCCGACTATCACGCAGTATGTAGCCCATGAGCAGCGTCCCATACACCGACCGCCGCCCCGTCGCACGCCAAGCCCCCTCGAGCACCGCCCGCGCCTCCGTGAGCCGACGAGCCCGCCAGAACCCGAGCGCCCGCTCGTATTGCTGAAATGATGAATCCATGACTCACCCCGACTCTGAAATCTCCGCTGCCATTGCCGGCTCCGCCGTAGATAGATCACCACGATAAGTGGGCCTTATCCGCGAGTGCCATCTAGAACTCCTCATAGGAAATACCATCATCCCCCCATTCGACGTGGGGCAGAGATTCCTATTATATCCGGTCCAGCAATCTCCCCACATCGCAGCCGATAGCCTTGCTGACTTTCACCGCGTCCTCGGCCCTAGCCGCATTGATGCTGCCACGCACGCTGCTCCAGCGCTCTATTTTTTCTAGTGGGATTCCCGTTTCCTCGGCCAGTTTCGCATACGCTATGCCACACGATTCGCACATGCGAGCGAAGCGCGTTCCCTTGTACACCTTTGCCAGACGCTCATCCATGACTGAGACGAATTTGGTGATATCGGCCTCGTGCAACGTGTCATACATGCGCAGCACATCATCTACAGGCACGGCCTCCAGTATCTCACTGAACGTGTAGTCATAGTACCACTGATAGTAGGCGAGCGCCCAGCCCGCCCAATACTCGGGTGACTTATCAAGATACATGACGTCATCCACCGCCGGATCCTGCAGCCCTGCCTTGCGGAGCACCGCCCGGAACAGCTCACAGCCGGTCATCCCCACCACATAGGTCGGATTTCCCGCCGCGAACTGCCGCGCGCCCCCTGAGCCGATGAACAGATTCATGACCTCGGCCGCCCCGTAGCCACACTCATTCACGCCGAAGTCCAGCATCGTCCCGAGCGTCCGTTGCGCATCATCGACATAGTCAGCCGCGTAAGCGTGGATCATCGCTCCTCATCCCCTCCCGCATGATATCCAGCATGAAGATATCATCTGCTAGATTTGTCTCCTGCGTCAGACGACGATACTCGCGCCGTGCCGCCTGATCGCGTTCCGTCTTTTTCGCGAAGTAAATCTCGCCAGGCGCCGGAATGCTGCGGCGAAATTGTAGATGCTCAAAGGCTTCCCGGCTCATGAGCACCACCTGTTCGCCAAGCCTGCCCAGCCGCATAGCCTGCGATAGCTGGCGCAGCGATATGCCATTGGCCACAAAAGCCTGCGCAAAGGAGAAATACGAATCGTTCGCCCGATAGCCTACAATGACATCATAGCCAGACGTATCCACAAGGAAATTATCGTGCAGATATCGCTTCGCCTGCGCCGAGACGCTGCCCCGCTGCCAGTACGTGCGATGCTCCGCCAGTATTGCCAGCCAGTTCAATATATTGTACGGCTCCTCATTCAGCCGCAATACCGACAGCTCATCCGCCCGCTCGAGCACATACTCATTAGCAAAGCCATCCAAGCCGCCAGCACAGCCCCACTCCTTCGCAAGCTCCAGCTCACGCGTACAGTAAAAGCCTCGGCCGTAGTCGTTCGTAGTCTTGCCCAAGCCATATAACGGCTGCTCAATCGTATGATTTGAGCCATGATACAGTATACTTTCCATCGTCTCCCCCGCCATTACTATTTGTAATTTTGGAAAACAATCCCTCATACAGACACTCTACATCCTGCATGTATAATTTCGCGTTCATCAGCGGCGATTCCTACCATATATTGTATCACATGTAGATGCCAGCGTCGCCGTTGCCCTGAATCTGCCCAGAAAAGTACTTACCGATCCGAGCCAGGAACCTTAGGACATCCTCCCTCATTTCCACTGGAAACGACGTCAGCACCGGTGTCGTCTCAAAATTCAGTACGCCATCGTAATGAATCGCACGCAGGCCGCGCAGGAATCCATCCCAATCTGTCGAGCAGGCATTCTCCCGTGTCCGCGTAAACGTATAGGGAATCTGATGGAGATCCTTCACACCGTCGTTATCATGAATATGCAGCACCTTCAGACGCTTTCCCAGCGTAGTAACGAAATCCTCCATATCGATGCCGACCAGATTCGCATGCCCCGTATCGAAACAGAAACCGAGCACCTCTGCACCGTACTGCGCATTGATGCGGTCGATGCGCTTCACCATCTTCCGCGCATTGCAGCACGGCCCCTCCAGCATGTGGCTCCCAAGACCTGAATATAGATTCTCGACGCAAAGCGTAATCCCGAGCTCTTTTGCCATTGGCGCCAGGAAATGAATGAACTTTTCCGTCTGCGCCCACTCGGCATCCTCACTGCCGAGCTCCCGCGCCAGCTTGAACCCATGCACCACGAGATACCGGCACCCGAAAAACGCACAGATCCGCACGCTCTTTGGCGCCACCTGCTGCCAAAGATACGCATTGACCGCATCCGCCCCCTGCGGGACAAAAATCGGATACGGCATGTGCATCTGATGGATGCGCACACCTGCCCGCGCCGCTCCCTGCTTATGCGGCGTGAAAAACCGCTCCAGCTCCTCCATATCCGCATCGAAGAATGCGTTGAGATGCGCATCGTAAATATCAAGATTCAAGAGATAGGCATTCAAACTGAAATCCGCACAGGAAAATCCTGCGTCCCGCAGCAAGCGAAATCCCTGCTCCGGATCCTCGTCCCGCACGACTTCCTTGGTCTGTACCCCAAGCTCCAGCATACCTCACACCCCCTCCGGCAGTTTGCCCGCAAAGAAATGTGGCAGGCACTCATCGTTAAAATACGCCACCGGATTCCTGAGCCCCATCTCCCGCAGCTGCGCCTCGATCTCCCGATAATACATATTG
>CACXCN010000007.1 GCA_902766095.1 uncultured Selenomonas sp.
GCTGTGATACTGCATGTTTTTCGGCACGTAGTTGCGGTAGAGCCGGGCCAGATACCACAGGAAGCGCAGCGGCATGTTCATATTCCATGTGCTCTGTTGCTCGAGCAGGATGATGAGCCGGTCCTCTACGCGGAAGCTGATGTCATTCTTTACATCACTGAAAAATGTACCGCGCAGGGTGTTCAGCTTGATATCCCGCACCTTCACCTCGCGCCCGCTCAGCGCCCGGTACAGCCGCTTGAGCCTGGTCTTGTCATTGAATATATTCCGGAACAGGGAGTCCTTATACGTCCGTTTCGCCTGCATCATCCCACCTCCATTATATATATAATTATATCACATAAAGGCGCCACCATGTAGCGCATCGTTGCTGCCTGGGAATGAGATATTTTCGACGGCAATAGACGACTCGCTATGGGGGCATGGAAAATGTTTTCAGACTTTGGAAACGCGATGAAATAAAGATAAATTAGAATTATACTTACGAAGTAACTGATGCGTGCATGAGGTATATGATGATGCGGAATAGAACGTGGAAGCGAGTTGTGCTGGGAGTGCTGACGGCGGCTGTTGTTGCTGGCAGCGGGATTGCGCAGGCGGCGGTGCAGGTCGAGCCGGTGCCGGGCATGACGGCGGATTTCGTGCGTGGTGCGGATGTCTCGATGCTGCCGGACCTCGAGAAATTCGGGGCGAAGTTCTCCGATATGGATGGCACGGAGATGGATGAGCTGGCCATCATGAAGAAATACGGTGTGAACTGGATCCGTCTGCGCATCTGGAACCATCCGAGTCAGGGCGCGGGCGGCGGAGCGATGAATGCGAAGAAAGCGCTCGGTGTCACGCAGCGGGCGCATGCGCTCGGCATGAAGGTGTTGCTCGATTTCCACTACAGCGATACCTGGGCCGATCCGGGGCATCAGCTGACGCCCTATCTCTGGAAGGACCATAGCCTCGAGCAGCTGAAGACTGATGTGCATGATTTCACGAAAGAGACGCTCGAGTATTTCGCTGACGAGGGCGAGCTGCCGGAGATGGTGCAGGTCGGCAACGAGGTCACGCATGGCATGCTCTGGCCGGTCGGGCAGCTGCCGGCCAAAGACGATGGCAAGGCATTCGCAGCGCTCATAGAATCGGGCCTGCAGGCGGTGCATGAGGTCGATGCGCAGCATGCCGTAAAGACGATGATCCATATCGACCGCGGTGGCGATAACAAGCTGTACCGGCAGTTCTTCGACCAGCTGATCACTCGCAATGGCGTGAATGATTTCGATATCATCGGGGTGTCGTTCTATCCGTTCTGGAACGGCGGGACGAAGTCGCTCCAGTCGAATCTGACCGATATAGCGGCGCGCTATGATAAAGATGTCTGTGTGGCAGAGACGGCCTATGGCTATACGCTCGACAACTATGACCGTCAGGGCAATCTCTTTACGGCGAAGGAGGCCGGCATGGGCGGCTATCGCGTCTCGCCGGAGGGGCAGGCGCAGGCTGTGCGCGATGTGATGGCGGCGGTGGCAGCCGTCCCGGGCGGCCGCGGGCTCGGCATATTCTACTGGGAGCCGGACTGGATCGCGATCCCGGACGCGACCCGTGAGAACCAGCTCACGGGCTGGGAGAATCTGGCCATGTTTGATAAGAATGGTCGCGCGCTCGAGAGCTGGAAGGTATTCTCCGACGTCCTCCCGAACCGCTGATCCGATATCAAGACAGATACATCATGGATAGAGCCGCCCTGCGGGGCGGTTTTTTGGTACGATTCGTGAAAATATTTTCAAGCTCTGAAAACAAGCGTAAATGAATTCAAATTATAATAAAACATAAGCTGAAATGAGATTGCCGGTCTCTGACTGGCAATCGTTATCGTATAGCAAGGTGGGGAGAGAAATGAAGAAAAGTATTTTGCGGCGGCTGGTGCTCGGGGCTGTAGTCGCCGGGGCCCTGGCCTGGGGCGTGCCGTCGGAGGCGGCTATTCATGTGAATCCTATTCCCGGTCTGCCGGCGACGTTCATGAAGGGCGCGGATGTCTCGATGACGCCGGAGATGGAGAAGTGTGGAGCGAAGTTCTACGATGTCGATGGCACGCAGATGGATGAGTTCGACATCATGCAGAAATATGGCATCAACTGGATCCGTCTGCGGATATGGAACAATCCGGCCGATGGTCCGGGGGGCGGCGGTGCGACCGATGAGGCGCGGGCTCTCGCCATGACGAAGCGGGCCCATGCGCATGGCATGAAGGTGCTCATTGATTTCCACTACAGTGATTTCTGGGCGGATCCGGGCAAGCAGACGACGCCTAAGGCCTGGCAGGGCCATGACAAGGAGCAGCTCAAGAAAGATGTCTACGACTATACGAAGAAGGTCCTCGCAGACTTCAAGGCCGCTGGCGAGCTGCCGGAAATGGTGCAGGTCGGCAACGAGATAACGAATGGCATGCTCTGGCCGGTCGGCAAGTTCGATGCGATGGGTGATGGCAAGACGCTGGCCGAGCTCGTGCAGAGCGGGCTCGCGGCCGTGCATGATACGGACAAGGGCATCAAGACGATGATCCATCTTGATAATGGCGGCAACAGCTGGATGTATGACAACTTCTTCACGAAACTCATCAAGGACAACGGCGTCAATGATTTCGATATCATCGGGCTGTCGTATTATCCGTTCTGGTCCGGCACGATGGATGAGCTGGGCAGCAATCTCGATGCCATTTCGAAGAAATTCAACAAAGATGTCATCGTGGTCGAGACGTCGTTCGGCTTCACGAATCAGAATTTCGATGATATGAAGAATCCGTATGGCGAGAAAGAGGAGCGCGTGGCCGGCTTCCGCTCGACGGTGCAGGGACAGGCGACCGGACTGCGGACGCTCATGGATCGCGTGAACAAGGTCCCGAGTGGACGCGGACTCGGTGTGTTCTACTGGGCACCAGACTCCTATGCGGTGAAGGGCGCAGGCTCATTCGCCGGCATGGGCGACGAGTGGGACAATCTCTGCATGTATGGCCCGGATGGCAAGGCGCTCGAGAGCTGGAATGTCTGGAAGGACGTCTCGGATCCGAGCATAAAGACGGTGACGCCGACCGTGAAGGAAATCGACAAGGTGCTCGTCGAGGCTGGCATGGGCAGTCCGGCGCGGATGCCGGAGACGGTGCGCGTGACGTATACGGACGATCATGCGGTCGATTATCCGGTGAAGTGGACGGAGGCGAAGCCGACGTTTGCGAAGCCCGGCAACTATAAAGTCAAGGGTACGCTGGATATCGCGGGCCAGAAGAAGGCCATCGAGGGCACCGTCCATGTCACGAAAAAGGTCAATCTGCTGCAGAATGGCGATTTCGAGGATCTGAATCTGAATGGCTGGACCATCACAGGCGACCAGTGCGTCGATGCCATCCAGAAGAACGGCGATGCCATCGGCAAGGCAGCCCTGCACTACTGGAAGGATACGGCCTTTGCCTTCACGGTCAGCCAGAAGGTCAAGAACCTCAAACCGGGCAAGTACACCGCAGCAGTATCGACGCAGGGTGGCGGCGGCCAGACGAAGTATCAGCTCTTCATCAAGACCGGCGGCAAGACGTACACGGCGGATATCCAGGATACGAAGTGGAATGAGTGGCATACGTTCACGATTCCTGACGTCGCGATCAATGGCGGCGAGGCCGAGGTCGGCGTCATCATGGAGGCGGCTCCGGGGACCTGGGGGACGATGGATAATTTCGAGTTCTATCGCCAGGAGTGATATCCGGGGCGCGGATGAGAGTGGATCATAGAGAATCAGGTTATATGAGGTGAATCGCAATGAAAAAATCTTTGCTCAGGAATCTTGTCCTCACGGCCATTGCGGCTGGTGCTATCGCTTTCGGCAATACGGCCGACGCGGCGGTACAGGTGAACCCGATCAAGAATCTGCCGGCGGACTTCATCAAGGGCGCGGACGTCTCCATGCTGCCGGAGCTCGAGTCGCTCGGCGGCAAGTTCTATGATATGGATGGCACGCAGATGGACGAGCTCGCCATCATGAAGAAATACGGCATCAACTGGATACGCCTGCGCATCTGGAACAATCCGGTGCATGAGAATGGCGGCGGCTACACGACGGCCGAGCGAGCGCTGGCGATGACGAAGCGGGCCCATGCCCTCGGCATGAAGGTCCTCATCGACTTCCACTACAGCGATTTCTGGGCAGACCCGGGCAAGCAGTGGGCACCGAAGGCCTGGGAGAAGCATAACGCCAAGCAGGTGCAGAAGGATGTATACAGCTACACGAAGAAAGTGCTCGGCGACTTCAAGAAAGCCGGTCAGCTGCCCGAGATGGTGCAGGTCGGCAACGAGATCACGAACGGCATGATCTGGCCGCTCGGCAAGCTGCCGTCCGAGGACAACGGCAAGACGCTGGCCTCCTTCGTCGAGAGCGGGCTCAAGGCCGTCCATGATACGGACAAGAATATCAAGACCATGATCCATATCGACAAGGGCGGCGACAACGGAGCGTCACAGGCTTTCTACAATCAGCTCATCAAGGACAACGGCGTCAATGATTTCGATATCATCGGTCTGTCGTATTATCCGTTCTGGCATGGCAATATGAAGGCGATGCAGCAGAATATCGATGACCTCTCGCAGCGCTACAACAAGGATGTCATCATCGTCGAGACGGCTTTCGGCTATACGAATGAGAATTTCGACGATATGAAGAATCCGTATGATGCCCAGGCCGAGCATGTCGGCGGCTTCCGCTCGACGCCGCAGGGGCAGGCAACGGGGCTGCGCACGGTCATGCAGAGCCTCGCGGACGTACCGAACGGCAAGGGCATCGGCATGTTCTACTGGGAGCCGGACTGGTATGCGGTACCGGGCGCGGGCGCGTTCAAGGACAAGGGCGATGAGTGGGACAACCTCGTCATGTTCGATAATCACGGCAAGGCGCTCGAGTCCTGGGCCGTGTTCAATGATGTGAGCAATCAGAGCCTGCCGACGATCAAGCCGACGTTCAAAGAGGCCGATGACGTGACGGCCGAGGTCGGCAAGGGCGTACCGGCCAAGCTGCCGCAGAAGACGCGTGTGACCTATACCGATGATCATAGCGAGGATCTCGATATCATCTGGGATAATCCGTCTCCAGTATTTGCCCAGCCGGGGCAGTACAAGGTAAACGGCAAGGTCAAGGTGGATGGTGTGCTCCATCCGGTCACGGGCGATATCACAGTCGTGAACAAGGTCAACCTCATCAAGAACGGCAATTTCGAGAGCGCGCAGAATCTCGATGGCTGGACGATCGACGGGGATAAAGTGCTCGATGTCGTGACGAAGGGCGGCGATGCCCTCGATACGAGCGCCATGCATTACTGGAGCGACAAGGCCTTCCACTTCACGGTGAGCCAGAAATTCACCGGACTGCAGGATGGCAAGTATACGCTGGCGGTATCGACGCAGGGCGGCGGCGGCCAGACGAAATACCAGCTGTTCGCGACGACGAGCAGCGGCACGCAGACGGCCGATATCAAGGACACGAAGTGGAACGAGTGGCATACGTTCACGATCAAGGATATCGAGGTCAAGGACGGCCAGTGCACGGTCGGTGTCGAGATGAATGCAGCACCGGGCAACTGGGGCAGCCTCGATAACTTCGAATTCTATCGTCAGGAATGATTGCCGGTACAGATAGCTAGGTAGTATTTATGGAGCTGGAGAAAATGATACAGCATTTTCTCCAGCTCCATTTTGTTTCGTGAGAGTCTGTTATCTGGTCAAGAAACCGCTTGTGCCGCGGACATTTTTCACATATAATTTAGGAAAAAAGGAAAATGGTTTGGTTTTTACAGGGGGTAAGAAAATGAGCAAAGCGAGGAAGATGGTCTTGGCGGCCCTCATCGCGGGCGCGCTGTCCTTCGGACAGGCGGATGCTGCGGTGCAGGTGAATCCGATACCGGATCTGCCGACAAACTTCATCAAGGGCTGCGATGTGTCCATGCTGCCGGCGATGGAGAAGGCAGGCGCGAAGTTCTACGACGTCGATGGCACGGAGATGGATGAGATGGCCATCATGAAGAAGCACGGCGTGAACTGGGTGCGCATGCGTCTCTGGCACAATCCGAAAGCGGGCCCGGGCGGCGGTGGTGATGTCGATGAGGCTCGTGCCCTCGAGATTGCTACGCGGGCGAAGAAGCTCGGCTTCAATGTTTTGCTGGATTTCCACTACAGTGATTTCTGGACCGATCCGAACCAGCAGACCGTGCCGAAGGCCTGGAGCAAGTACGATGAGCCGCAGCTCGTGCAGGCCGTCTATGACTATACGAAGAAGGTCATGAATGATTTCAAGAAGGCCGGGGCGCAGCCGGATATGGTGCAGATCGGCAACGAGATCAGCCATGGCTTCATGTGGCCGCTTGGCAAATGGCCGAGTGTCGATGGTGGCCAGACGGTTTCGGCGCTGCTCGAGAGCGGGCTGAAGGCTGTCCATGATGCAGATCCGGAGCACAAGACGCGCACGATGATTCATCTGCCGGATGGCGGAGACAACGCGCTTTATCGGAAGTTCTTCGATATGCTGACGAAGGACAACGGGGTCAATGATTTCGATATCATCGGCCTGTCGTACTATCCGTTCTGGCATGGTACGCTCGACCAGCTGCAGACCAATATCGATGATATCAGCCAGCGCTACAACAAGGATGTCATCGTCGTCGAGACGGCCTATGGCTATACGACGAAGAATTTCGATGAGATGTCGAATGAATACAGCGCCGGCGAGGCTCGCCGCACGGGCTTCGAGCCGACCGTGCAGGGCCAGGCCAGCGGCCTGCGCGCCCTCATGGACCGCATACATAAAGTCCCGAATGGCCGCGGTCTCGGCATGTTCTACTGGGAGCCGGACTGGTACGCGGTACCGGGTGTCGGCTGGAAGAAAGGTGCCGGCAATAACTGGGAGAATCTGGCCATGTTCGACAATCATGGCAAGGCGCTCGAGTCGTGGGATGTATTCAAGGATGTCTCGGACAGCTCGCTGCCGACCGTCGAGCCAGAGGTAGACAGCATCGATCCGCTCGAGGCCTCGGGCTCGGCCGGCCTGCCGGTCACGCTGCCGACGACGGCGCATGTCGTATTCACCGACGATCACGATGAGGATCTGCCGGTCACCTGGCAGGAGTCTGCTCCGGTCTATCAGGCGGACGGCGAATATACGGTGAGAGGGCGCATTGATAAGATCAATGAGCCGGTCACCTGCGACATCACGATAAAGAAGGATGCCAACCTGCTCAAGAACGGCGATTTCGAGTCGCTGACGCTCGATGGCTGGACCGTCGAGGGCGAGAAGTGGGCCGTGCAGACGAAGAGCGGCGAGGATAATGCGCTCGGCGATGGTGCTGTTCACTATTGGGCCAAGACGCCATTCACGTTCAACGTCTATCAGCAGCTGACGAATCTGCCGGACGGCGTCTATGCTGCCGAGGTTACGACGCAGGGCAAGGGCGATGCGAAGAGCTTCGACCTCTATGTCATCGGCGATAATGGTGAGAAGAAGACCGCAGAGATAAAGGACAGCGGCTGGAAGAACTGGAAGACGGTCCGCATCGAGGGCATCACCATAAAAGGCGGTCAGGCGACCGTCGGCGTCGAGCAGCAGGGCAACGGCGACAACTGGGGCTCCATCGACAATGTGAAGTTCTACCGCCAGTCGTGAGGAAAAGATGATGGCAAGCTGTAGTTGAAGCGGCTTGAAGCGGATCATAGACCGGCATGAAAAAGGGGACTGCGAGTGGCAGCCCCCTTTTTTCGTGTTCAAACATATCGTTTACCAGCAATCATTGACATCGATGAGATAGCGGCCGTAGAGCGAGGCCAGAGCATGGTCTGGTGCCGTGGTTTTCTGGTCATTGTAGGCGGCTTCATATTCGCGCACAGCGGCGTGGGCCTCAGCCATGAGGCGCTCGGACCAGGATGGGCTCGGAGCAGCGCTCATGTTATTTATGGCGAACATCGGATTTTCGATCGTATATGCTTTCATTTCTGACACTCCTTTTCGTATATCGTTTCTTCGGTGTGGCTTCCTGCAGGTTCGCCTTTTTCTTTACAGCTATATTATGCCGCAGACGGCGGGAAAAGAAAAATACTTCTATTCGATATACATATAGGTACAGACTATAGATAATGACTATTGAAATTCCCTGTAAGGCTGCGCTATACTGAAAGAAGATGATAAGGACTGACGATGGACAGAGATAGGAGCGAGGGGGGGAACGATATGGAACTAACCCTGCTGCAGATGCGGTATTTTGCCGAGGTCTGCCGCTGTCAGAATATCACGCGGGCAGCGGCGGCCCTGCATATCGCCCAGCCGACACTTTCTGCTGCCATACACAGCATAGAGGAGACGACCGGCCTGAACCTGTTCGAGCATGTCGGTCGCAATATCCGTGTCACGCATGATGGCAAAGTCATGTATGCGGCGATATCCGAGCTGCTGGATCACGTGGCCAGAGTAGATGAGTCGCTGAAGGATCTCGCGCACCGGCGCAACTATGTGCGTCTGGCCGTGCCGTCACAGATCGGTGTCAGCGTGCTGCCTTTCCTGCTGGGGCCGTTCCGCCGGCAGCATCCGGAGATCGAGCTCGATATCGTGGAGCCGCCTGGCATCGAGGCGGCGAACATGGTACTCAGCGAGGAAGTCGACCTCGCCATCGTCCACTACGACCGCGAGCGCGAAGGTCTGGACTCACGCAAGATATTCACGGTGCCGCTCTGCCTCTGCGTGCGCGCCGACCACCCGCTTGCCGGCAAGAAGGAAATAACGCTGGCCGAGACAGCAGATGATGACCTCATCACGCTCGGCCGCGATTTCATCATCACCAGACGCATCGAGGAGGCGTTTGCTGCCCAGCATATCAAGCCGCATGTCATACACTACTCGCCGCATCTCTCGACAATATGGAACATCGTCACTCATGGTCTGGCGAACGCCATCCTGTCGCAGAACGCCAATATCCCCGACTTGCCGTTGGTGCTGATTCCCATACGCGGGCTTCATCTCTATTTCAGCCTGATCACCAAGCACGGTCGCCAGATATACGCCGATCAGAAGGTGCTGATCCGCTCCATCTGCGACAATTTCCGTCATCCGGAAAAAGCAGAATGAATAGGCAGATTTCGCTTGACGAATGATCGGAAGCTGTGCTATAATATCTAAGTCGCCGCGAAAAGGGTGACACACGGAGAGGTGTCCGAGTGGTCGAAGGTGCTTGACTCGAAATCAAGTGTGGCTAATAACCACCGTGGGTTCGAATCCCACCCTCTCTGCCATTTTGAAA
>CACXCN010000008.1 GCA_902766095.1 uncultured Selenomonas sp.
CTTATTCTACGGGGCCTTTAGCCTAAGTCCTCGTGAACCTCGGAGAGGTTCACGAACTGAAACAGCAGGATGTGGCGAAGGCTTTAGGTGTCAGCCGCTCTGCCTATGCTAATTACGAGTCTGGGTTCCGCACTCCTGATATTGGGACATTGACGAAGCTGGCCGATTTCTATGGAATCAGCATTGATGAACTGGTCGGGCACCATTCCGCTGGAGCAGCGATCCCTGAGCTGTCTTCCTCCGAGGGAACCATGCTGAGGCTTTTCCGGCAGCTCTCGTCAGCTGGCCAGGAGCGTCTGATCCGGCAGGTTGCTTTCGAGATTGAATGGGAGGCATCCCATCCGTCTGTATCTGATCCGAATGAAGCGCATAAAAAATAGGCATTTCGATTTTGCATCGAAATGCCTATTTTTCTTGCTATTTACATTGTCTAAACGTGTATGCTATGCACGAAGCGGGTTCCAGCCATCCGGCTGATCCTACCACTTCCAGCCATCTCCCGATATTGGCTAGGCCGCCCGCTCGACTTCGAAGTTTATCTCGCTGGCGCCCTCTGGCACGACGACGAGGGCGTTGTAGGCGAGGCTGTCGGCTATGGCCTGCTCGACCTCGGCAGCTGTTGAGGACGGGTTGCGGCGGATCTCATAGACCTCATGCGAGGCCTGCTTGATACGGTACGACTGCGGCGTGTGGAACTGCATCTCGAACCGCACACCCTCAGGGCTCCGGAACTGCACGTTGATGCCCTGGTAGAACTTACCGCCCCAGGCATTGCGGAACTTCTGCACTTTGTAGCCCTCCTGCTGGAGCCGCTCGATCGTGGCCGGCACCGCCTGAGAGTAATCTTCGATACTGCAGGTGAATGTATAGCGCAGCACGTCGCCGATGCCATCGGCAGCCGTCATCAGCTTGATGTTGTTTTCACGCGCCCGGCTGATGATCTTGCGCGTCAGGCTGTCCTCACCCTTGATGCGGTTCTCGAGGCCCGTCAGCTCCATCTCGTGGCTGGCAGCTGCCTGCAGGTCTCTCGTGATGCGCGGCTCGGCTGTCTGTGCCCGGCGCAGCATCAGCATGGCCAGCAGACGCGCCCGTTCCTCTTTCGTCAGGCGCGTGCCGCTCAGCGAGCGCTTGTCGGCTGCCTCGCTGTAGGCCAGCGTCATATCGAGCGTATCCTCTGGCGAGGCCGCCAGGCCACGGGTGAAGCCCGCTGGCGCGAATACGGTGGCGAATAGCATGAAGGCCGCTGTTACTTCGCGCAGCCCCTTCAAGTGATGTAGTTTGTTCAGCTTCATGAGTCATCCTCCCATCCTGGTGGAGTTATACAGATTGATTGGTTATCTTGCTTACATCAACTATTATAGCAAGTCCATCTTGAAATAATCTGAATATTGTTGAGAGTACTCTGAGAAGTATATTACTTTTCCATCAGCGGTGTTCTTCCAATCGCATGAGAAGGAAGCAGTAGTCGGAGAGCCGGTTCAAGAATATCCGGTCGGAGTCGGCGATGGGCTCCTCCCGGCAGAGGCTGCAGCACTCGCGCTCCGCCCGGCGGGCAGTCGTGCGCGCCATGTCGAGGGCTGCACCGGCCAGCGTATCGCCTGGGATGAGGAATTCCCGGAGGGGCGGCAGCTTCGCCTCGGCAGCCGTGATTTTCTGCTCGATGTCCGTCACGAGTTCCGGCGTGATCAGCGGTGCCTTGTCCAGGCTGGCAAAATCGGCCATGAGGCTGGCCAGCTGTTTCTGCAGGGCGTATATCGCGTCGCGCACGGACTCGTCCTTGGCTGTGGCCCGGGCCAGCGCCAGCGCCGATCCGATTTCGTCAATCGTGCCGTACGTTATGACGCGCTGCGAATCCTTGGGCACGCGTTCTCCCGTATAGAGGCTGGTCTCGCCCCTATCGCCCGTCTTCGTTGTTACACTCATTTTCCATCCCCCTATCTTACTTTTTCCAGAAAAAGCAAAAGGCTGCCGCCATCCAGTCACCTGAATCAGCCAGCAGCCCAGCGATATCAATCTAATGGCTTATAATCGCCATCATATATCTCTGTCTCGTTGAAGAATATATGAATCTCGCGCTCGGCACTGGCCGGGCTGTCCGAGGCATGGACCGCATTGCGGCTACCATTCTTGGCATAGAGCTTGCGGATCGTGCCCTCGGCTGCCTCCGCCGGATTCGTCTTGCCATGCAGGGCTCTGACGCGGGCGATGACATCGTCGCCCGCGAGGACCATAGCTACGATCGGAGCCGAGGTCATGAACCCCACGAGGTCGCCGTAGTACGGGCGGCCGATATGCTCCTGATAATGTATGGAGGCCAGTCGCTCATCCATCTTCAGCATCTTCATCGCTACGATGCGGAAGCCTTCCTCCTCGTAGCGTTTCGTGATGTCACCGATATGTTTGGCATAGACTGCGTCTGGCTTGATAAGTACTAGTGTTTTCTCCATTGTAGCTTGATTTCCCCTTTTATGTATTTTTTCTGAAGGCGGGCCCGTGGCCTCATCTCCAGGTGACGCCGGACTCCTCGATCGCCTGACGATAGAGCGCGGCCACCTTCACATAGTTCATAGCCGACTGATGCAGAGCCTCGATCTCATCGTCGCGCAGGGCTCTGACGATCTGATACGGATTGCCGAATATCAGCGAGTTCGACGGGATCTTCTTGTGCTGGGTGATCAATGTGCCCGCACCGATGACGACGCTTTCGCCGATATCGGTATGGCCCTGGATGTTCGAGCCCATGCCGATGAGCGTACCATTGCCGATTTTGTTGCAGTGAACCAGGGCATTATGACCGATGATGACCTCATCACCGATGATGGTCGGCGAGTTCCCCATGACATGTATGACGGCATTATCCTGTATATTCGAATTTCTGCCTATGCGGATGGGCTGGAAATCACCGCGTATGACCGTCCCGAACCATACACTCGAGCCCGGGCCTATCTCTACATCTCCTACGATTACTGCGGTAGGCGCTATGAATGCACTGGGGTCTATTTTCGGTTTCTTCCCTTTATACGGTAGTATCAAAGCCATGAGATTCGCCTCCACCTGTCGGTTTCATTTGTTCCGTTTGTCTGGTTCTGTTATTATTATAACGATTTGTTTGACTTTTTTCAATACCTGTATAGTCGCACGATGCTATGGACATACCGCTGGCACGATGTTAGAATACTGCTATGTAGATATTGTATTATGGAGGCTTTAGATTTGCACAAAAATGATTCTGTGACGAGCGCCCCCCGGAAACCGCGCTCCATGCTGGGCGTAAAGCTGGCTGCCGCTGCCGCCATAGTTCTGCTGTTCGTCATCATACACCTGGCCAATCCGGCCTTCCTGCCGCACCTCGTCGGCCTGATGAGCCGCGGAGATGTAAAGGAAACGGCCGAATACATCGCGTCGTTCGGTCCCTGGGCCATACTGTTCTCGGTATTGCTTACGGTATTCGTCAATACGCTGGGCTTCCCGCCGGCCATCATATTCTCGACCGCCAATACGCTGATTTTCGGCATATTCTGGGGCATTTTCCTGTCCTGCGTGGCCGAGACCATCGGCGTGACTATCAGCTTTCTGCTGCTGCGCTTCTTTTTCCGCGACGCAGCAGAAAGCGTGATCGCGAAGCACAAGACGCTGGCGAGCATCGACAAGTACAGCGGCAAGCGCGGCTTCGTCGTCATGCTCATCGCCCGCATGGTCCCCTATTTCCCGTCGATATTGCTGAATGCGCTCGGCGCCCTGTCGGCCATGAGCATGAAGGACTACGTCATATCGTCCTTCATCGGCAAATTCCCCTCAACCGGCATCGAGGCCATCATCGGCCATGATACGATCACGCATCATGAGGATCCGACGCGCCTGATCGTCGTCATCGTGCTGGCTATCCTGCTCATCGTCGGTGCCTGGCTCTACGAGCGGCATGCCATGAAGCAGGAGGCTGCCGCCGAAGCCGATGCGGCTGCCACCGCAAAAGATGAATGACCCCCACGCAACGAACAGCGCCCCGCCTGACAGTTTCATGCCAGACGGGGCGCTGTTTTTTACTCAGTAGGTCACGGAGTCCATGAGGCTCAGCAGCGGCAGCAGAACCGACATGACGAAAAAAGCTACCAGACTGCCCAGTACGATGATGCATACGGGCTCAGCCAGCGCTTGTATGCGCTCGGCATAGCGCTCCGTACGGGCCTCGCAGATATCTGCGGCCTGCTGCAGCATCTGCTCCATATTGCCTGACTCGAGACCGGAGGTGACGAGCTCCAGCAGCAGCGGTGGGAAAAGGCCGCAGCGAGCCAGCAGCCGCCCCAGTGGCTGACCAGCTGCCATTTTCTCGGCCACCTCCTGCAGGCAGTCCTGGAGACAGCGATTGGCCGGCAGATTCGGCACGAGTTTCATCGCCTGATCGAGCGGCATGCCGTTGCCGATCAATAGCTCGACGGTACGCAGGACCAGTCCCCACTCACCGTAAAGTCGCATACTGCCGAGAACCGGCAGATGCAGCAGCAGGCCGTCCAGGCGCCGGCGTCCCTGCCTCGTCGCATAGACGCCGACACCCGCCGCTGCGGCCAGTGCCAGTCCGAGCAACACTTTGCCGCCATGTTGCTCCAATAGGTCCGAGAGGCCCAGCAGGATCTGGGTAGGCAGCGGCAACTCCGCCTGCAGGCTGCTCAGCATGCTGGCGACGGCCGGCAGGATGAATACCGTCATGAACGTCATCGCCAGCAATACGGCCATCCCCAATATTGCCGGATAGATGAGGCTCGTCTTCAATCGTTCGCGCGCGGCGACACCTTTCTCGAGGTAAGTGGCCAGCGACAGCAGTACTCGCTCGAGTGTGCCGCCCTCCTCGCCCGAGTGCACGAGCATCACTACATTATTCGGGAAGACATCCGGATGGGCCGCCAACGCCTGCGCCAGCGTACTGCCCTGCTGGACGCGCGCGGCCAGGTCCTCTAGCAGACGGTGGCGGACTCCGTGCTCACCTGTGCGGGCCAGGACCTGCAGGGCTTCATGGACGGGCCTTCCCGCCTGCAGCAATACCCCGAGCTGGCGGAACAGCAGCCCGCACCAGGCCGGCGATAGACCGCTGCTGCGCCAACTCAAGTGGAACGGAGTCCTGCGCGCCTCTTCCTGCCGAGCCCTGGTCTGCGGCTGCTGTCTCAGCCCCAGCGCGGCCCCGCCACCGGGATAACCATCTACCAGTGGCTCGAGCTTCACCGGTATCGTCCCCATATCATATACCTGGCGAGCAGCCGACCGCTCATCAGCCGCCTCGATCTCGCCACTGAACTGCTCCTGATGCCGGTTCAATGCTACATAGCGGAATCTCATAGGCCGGCACCTCCTGTCCCAGCCTCTGCCGCGGCCCGGCAGCGCTGCCGCACCTCGCTCGTGATGCGATGCTGCGCATAGAGCTCATCGGCTGCCACGGTGAATGTCCGCATGCCTTCGCGCTGGTGGCTCAGCATGACCGAGGGCAGCTGGGTATATTTCCCCTGCCGCAGCAGGCCGCGCACGGCCGGCAGCGGCAGCAGCACCTCGGTGATCGCCGTCCGGCCGCCAGCGGCAGCCGGTATCAGGCGCTGGGCGTAGATGCCGGCGAGCACATCCGCCAGTCCTGACCGCACGATATCGCGCTCGGCCAGCGGGAAGAAGCCCTCTACGCGCAAGGGAGCCTCAGCCGCCGAGCTGGCATGCAGCGTACCGAATACCAATATGCCGGCCTCAGCGGCCATCATGGCCGTCTCCATCGTATCGCGGTTGCGTATCTCCCCGACGAGCACGACATCGGGCGCCTCGCGCAGCGCACTGCGCAGTCCCTGTGCGAACGACAGGAAATCGCGCCCGAGCTCGCGCTGGCTGATGAAGCATCGGTCCGGCTCGTAGATATACTCGAGCGGATCCTCGAGCGTGATGATGTGCAGCGAGCGCGTATGATTCATCGCATCGAGCAGCGCGGCCAGCGACGTCGTCTTGCCGCTGCCGACCCTGCCGGTCACCAGTACGAGCCCCTGCCGGGCCTGTACGAGCCGGCGCATGGCCGCCGGTGCGCCAATGTCCTCCAGCGTGGGGATGCGCCCCGGCAGCAGGCGCAGGGCCAGCGCCGTATGTCCCTGCTGGATATAGGCATTGCCGCGGAACCGCCGTCCCTGTCTTTCCCAGGAGAAATCGAGCTCCCGCCGGGCGCCCAGCTCCGTCTGCTGCTCCGCCGTCAGCAGGAGATCGAGCGCCCGCCGCATCCAGGCATCATCCGGCCGCATATCCAGCGGCTGCAGCTGCCCATCCACGCGCAGCCACACCGCTTGTCCGGCCGTCATATGTATGTCCGAGGCCTCCCGGGCGATTGCAGCCTGTACCGCCTCATCCAGTTCTCCGCCCTCAGCCATAGATCACCCTCCTGACCTCCGCCAGCGTCGTGATTCCGGCGACCGCCCGCGCGATGCCATCCTGCTCCAGCGTGACCATGCCCTGCCGCTGAGCCAGCTCCTTCAGCTCGTGGCGGCTGAGTCCGTCCATGATCCCCTGCCGCACCTCGGGCGTGACGAGCAGGATTTCCTGTATGGCCAGCCGTCCCCGATAGCCGGTGCCATGACACTGCTCACAGCCCCGTGCCCGCCAGAGATGCATACCGGGACGGAATGATTTCCCCAGCATGAGCGCCTCCTCCGAGCCGGCCTCCACCTCGTACTCCTCCGCGCAATGGCGGCAGACGCGGCGCAGCAGCCGCTGGGCCACGACACCATTCAGCGTGGCTGCCAGCATATAGGGCGGTATTCCCATGTCCTGCAGGCGGAACACCGCCTCGGCCGCATCATCGGTATGCAGCGTCGTCATGGCGGCATGACCGGTCAGCGCAATGCGTATGACCATCTCTGCCGTCTCGATATCACGGACCTCCGAGGCCAGCACGAGCGAGGCATCCTGACGCAGGGCCGCCCGCAGGCCGACGGCATACGTCAGACCGACCTTCGGATTAATCTGCACCTGGGTCACGCCATGGATATGGCGCTCGACCGGGTCCTCGAGCGTCACGATATTCGTATCCGGCCGCGCGAGCTCCTCCAGGGCTGCGTAAAGCACTGTACTTTTGCCTGAATTCATGGGGCCCACTACGGCAACCATCCCGGCCGGCTTATGGATCAGCTGACGCAGCCGTGCCAGCCCCTCCGTGCTCAGGCCGAGCTCGTCGAGCGACAGCAGCCGGCTGCCATCAGCCATGATGCGCAGCACGAGCGTCTCCCCGAGGGTCGACGGCAGCACCGAGACGCGGATATCCATCTTCGTCTGCCCGATGTCAAAACGAATATGGCCATCCTGCGGCAACAGCCGGCTGGCACTGTCGAGTCCGGCCATGACCTTGATGCGGGCCGCGAGCACCGGGGCGAGGTCGCGCGGCAGATGTCCCGCGACCTGCAGCAGCCCATCCTGACGATAACGCACGCGCAGACAGTCATCGAGCGGCTCGATATGGATATCGCTGGCCTGACGGCGCAGCGCCTCCTTTATGATGGCATCGACGATCTGCGCCATCGGGCCGACGGACGAGTTCCAGTTCCGCGGCGCGCTGTCGTGCCGCGATTCATAGACGGCCTGATCGAGTAATATCCTGAATCCCGCTTCATCCTCCAGCATCAGCATTCTCCCTCAGCGCTGAAACATTTTCACCGCGCGGCACACCAATCCGCCAGCGCATCGAGCCGGGCCTTTATGTCCTCCGGCAGGGCCGCCAGCCACTCCTCTGGTATGGCGGAATATCCGTAGCGCGCTCCGGCCATGCCACCCGTGACCGCACCGATCGTGTCGGCATCGCCACCGCGGTTCACTGCATCGATGACAGCCGCACGGAAGCTGTCCGTCTTGCGCCAGGACTTCATGGCGCAGAGCATCGTCTCCATGACCTTGCCTTTCGGGACTTCCTCGATATCGCGGCAGATGTCGAGGACGCTGTCGCTATGCTTCATGGCCTCGTCCTCATTGCCAGTCACCAGCTCATGCACCAGGTAGACGTATTCGACGCAGAGGCGCGTCGACATGGAGTCATGATGCGTCATCGTCGCGATCTGCTCCGTGTAGTCGACCATATCATCGATATCGTCGTAGGCCAGTGCCGTCGGAATCGTGCGCATGAGCGCGCCGTTGCCCATGCTCTGGTGACCATTCTCGTGCGCCACCTGCAGGCCGGCCTCATCCCAGGCCTCTTCCGGCTGGCCCTTGTATATGGTATGCATGAGATACCGGGCCGTAGCTATGGCGTGCGAGGACGTCATGCCGATATTCGGCGGACCACTCTCCACCCATTCGATGAAGCGTTTCCCGACCTCGGGCACGGGGTTCTCGGGATCGGCCATGATTCCCTCGCCGACGCAGAGCATCATCGCCGTATCATCCGTCGGCTCGCCCGCATCACGATCGAACCAGCCGCCCGGCAGCATCGTATCGAGCTTTCCGAATTTCTCCACCAGCTCATCCCTGTCCATCATTTCTGCCGGAGCCCCCAGCGCATCGCCTACCGCTACGCCGTACAGCGCTCCCTTCACTTTATCCTTGTCTTTCACCATACATACCAAACCTTCCCATACGACTTATACCATCATCTGCAAAAGCAATCTTCCCATCGTTCACATTCTCTTCATTGCGGAATGTTTGATCCGATGCTAGGGGGGCTAAGTCTCACCTTATCAGGAATGCTTGCCCGCACCTTTCTTCTTTACCTCCAGACCCAGCTCCCGGCGTCGCTGCGCGAGGCGTGCCTGTCGCTCGCGCCAGTTGCAGTAGCCGAAGTAGCACATCGCCAGGGCACAGGCCAGCTGCAGCACCCCCAGAGCCGTAGCCGCATCATAAACGCTCTCCAGTCCAAGCGAGACGCCCAGCAAAGCGGTCAATAAATAGAGACTGGTCGTATTGCTCATATTGTTCTGTCTCCTTTACAATGCTTTTGATAACATTATAACGCCATTGCCCACATTTTGCCACAGGCAAAATATTCCTATCAGCATTTTCCCCAGCGACGAACTTTGCGTCGCTGCGAGGCCGCAGATGGCTTGCAGGTGATCCGGGAGTAAAATCATTTTTTTCTATCATAATGCAGGAAAACTTTTTCTGAACGAGAATAATTTCATAGAGATAGAGCTGGATGTTCAGCCGACATCTCCCGCTTTGCAAAAAGCCAGGGAAATCGTTTCACCGAATCTCGCCCATAGCTGTGGAAATGCAGGATAAAGGGTATTAAAAGGAGTGTATGCTATGTTCGGACTTTTCTCCAACAAAAATAAACAGGTCGAGACACCGCAGCCGCAAGCCGCGCCGGCAGCGCCAAAGGTGCGCTCGAAGGCTATGCCCACGACTTCCGCCACCGTCGCCGTCAAGGCTGCCGGGGCTCCCGACAGTCAGGCCGATATCAAAGTCGCCTATCTGAAGGCCAGCGAAATCGACGCAGCCCATATCAAGGATCTGACCAGCCTGCCGAATGGCACGGCTCTGCTCATGGGCTTCGTCTCTGCCGACTGCGACTTCGAGCAGGTCTCGCATCAGGTAAAATCCCTGGTCTCGCCGAACACGAAGGTCATGCTGATGACGACCTCCGGCGAGCTGTGCCGGCAGCCGGGTTCGGACACGATATACCGCCCGGCCGATGACAATCGCCAGCGCGTACTGCTGCAGTCGTTCTCGCATCGCATGATCCAGGATATCTATACGATCAACCTGCCGCTGCCGAACGAGGATCTGAAGCAGAATGACGTGCGCCAGACGGTCGCTGAGCGTGTCGAGGCCATGAAGCTCGAGCTCCAGACGCATAAGATTCCTTTCCGCGTCAGCGTCAACCACTGCTTCGCCCTGATATACGTCGACGGTCTCTCCAACTGCGAGACATTCGTGCTGCAGGCCCTCTATGAGTCCCAGATGCTGCCGTGCCCGTACATCGGCGGCAGTGCCGGCGGTTCGCTTGATTTCAAGCACACCTACATGTTCGATGGCCGTGACGTACTCGAGAACGCAGCCGTCATCAACGTCGTGCGTCTCAATAAGGATTACCGCTATGGCATCATCAAATCTCAGGCATTCGAGCGCGTTCCCGGCGTCGAGTTCACCATTGCTTCGGCCAACACCGCCCTGCGCTATGTCAAGACCGTCGAGAAAGTCGAGAACGGTGAAAGCCAGGCCGTCAGCATCATCACAGCCCTGAAAGATTACTTCGGCGTGACGACGAATGACGAACTGCTCGAAAAGTTCAAGGGCTACTCCTTTGCTACCGATATCGGCGGTCAGGACTATGTCCGCGATGTCAATGTCATCGATGGCGACAACGACCGCATCACGTTCTTCTGCGATGTCGTCTCCGGTGAGAAACTCAATCTGATCAAGCGCGTAGATATAAAGTCCACGCTGAGCCACGACCTCGACGAATTCGAGAAGAACAAGCCGACACCGATCGGCGGTATTCTGAACGACTGCATCATGCGACGTCTCGGCTATCCGGAAGATATCAAGCACATGGATTATTTCCAGAATATCCCGGTTGCCGGTTTCTCCAGCTTCGGCGAGATTGCCGGTCTGCATGTCAATGAGACATTCACCGGCATATTCTTCTACCATGCGCCGCACGAATTTGCCGATCGCTATATCGATAATTTCGCACAGAACTACGCGAACTGCTACGCGTTCTTCTTCCGCCGCATCATCTCCCGCCAGTATCACATCGACAAGCTCAAGGACAACCTGCTCTCGATATTCCAGGACTATCAGTCGAAGATGCCCAGCATCATCAAGACGATCACGACCATGTCGAGCGATGTCGAGCTCATCCAGGAGTCCATCCATCAGCTGGCCGAGGGCATCGACAAACAGAGCTCGCTGTTCGACCAGCTCATGCAGCGCTCGAACGAGATCATGCCGAAACTCGACATGCTGTCTCAGAGCACGCAGAAAATCGACGATGTCATGAAGATGATCAACGAGATTGCGGCTCAGACGAACCTGCTGGCCCTCAACGCAGCAATCGAAGCCGCCCGCGCCGGCGAGGCTGGCCGTGGATTCTCCGTCGTCGCCGACGAAGTCCGCAAGCTCTCGGAAAACACCCAGTCCAGCCTGCATACCTCGGACGAGGCCATCCAGGTCCTGCTGCATGATGTCCAGCAGATTGATGAGATCCTGGCCACGAACAAGGATTTCGAGGACCAGATCAACGACTTCAATTCGCATTTCGCCAACCAGATGAAGGACCTGCACAAGAACCTCGACCGCGGCATCACCAATATCGAGCATTCAACAGCCTCGATCAAGATGCTGCAACAACTGAATGAGACGACCGGCTCCGAAATGGAGAAACTGTCCACGCTGATCCATAATATCGAAATGGGTATCTGATCAGATTCCCCAAAGCCTAAAAGACAGGCCGCAGCGGAAATGCTCTGCATTCCGTCTGCGGCCTGTTTTTTAGGCTTTTATTCTGTTATATCTTAGAGCAGCTGCTCGATTTCCTTCGCCAGGGCTGACGGCTCAGTCGTCGGCTCGAAGCGGGCCACAACCTTGCCCTCACGATCTATGAGGAACTTGGTGAAGTTCCACTTTATAGAATCGCCTTCGAGATATTCCGGGAAATGCTCCTCGAGAGCCTTCTGCAGCAAAGCAGCATTAGGATGTGCTGTATCGAAGCCCTTAAAGCCCTGCTGCTGCGTGAGATACTGGAACAGCGGCTGTGCGTTATCACCGCGTACATCGCCCTTGGCAAAGATCTGGAAGGTAACGCCGTAGTTCAGGCGGCAGAATTCCTGCACCTCGGCATTGCTGCCCGGTTCCTGCCCGGCGAACTGATTGCAGGGGAAACCGAGGATTTCGAGGCCCTTATCCTTATACTTCATATAAAGATCTTGGAGATCCTTGAACTGCGGCGTAAATCCGCACTTGCTCGCCGTGTTTACAACTATAAGGACTTTCCCCTTGTAATCCGCCAGCGATTTCTCCACACCCTTATTCGTCTTAACTACAAAATCATAAATGCTCATAATACTGCCTCCTTTTTCAACGTCATTTCATTTCATCGGCATTTACAGTCCCAGCAGGGCATCAAGCTTGGCTTTGTCAAAGCTCACGACATAGTTCTTGTCATCAATCGTGGTGATCGGGACGATGGTGTCGCCGGTGAGCTTGTAGCAGGCATCTCGGTCTGCCTCGTTCTCCTCGATGTTGTGCTCCTCAAAATCGACATGTTTGCTCTTGAGGTACTTCTTGACCTTCTCGCACCAGGGGCATTCATTGATCGAATAAACCTTTACCATTTTTCATTTCCTCCTCTTTTATCTTCAATATATTTCCCGGCCAGCAGCGCAGCAGTCGTACCATCGGCGGCAGCCGTAGTCAGCTGACGGATTTCCTTCACTCGGACATCACCAGCAGCAAATACGCCGGGTATCCCGGTACGGCAATCCTCACCGGCGGGTATGCGCCCGTCCTCCATAGCAAGCTCATCCGCGAACAATGCGGTATTCGGTACGACACCGATGTTGACAAAGATGCCGTCCACAGCCAGCGACTGCTCCGCCTGCGTATTCTTATCAAAAACATCGATAGAGGTCAGATGCTCCTCACCGTGCAGCGCCCGGATCTCCGTATCAAGCAGGATTTCCACCTTCGGGTTTTGCCGCAGACGCTCTACCGACACCTCGTCCGCACGGAAAGCGGAGCGATGAATCAGATAAAGCTTGCTCGCGTACTTCGTCAGGAAGTTGGCAGCATCAACGGCCGCATTGCCGCCGCCCATGACGGCGATAATCTTGCCCTGATAGCTCTGTCCGTCGCAAAGCTCGCAATAATGCACGCCGCGGTTTGCATAACGCTTTTCTTCCGGCAGCGGAAGCTTGCGGCGATTCATGCCGGAGGCGATGATAACGGCATCAGCCTCATAGATATGATCTGTAGTTTCGATGATCTTAGGCGAGCCCTTTAGGACCACCCGCTCGATAGAATCAAATTCATCGATGACCGCGCCGAACGACTCAGCCTGCTCCTGCAGGGTCGCGATCAGATCACGGCCCGCGACTTTTTTAAAGCCCGGATAGTTCTCGATGCCGGTGGCGTTGGCAATCTGCCCGCCCACAATGCCGTTCTCGAGCACGAGTGTCGCAAGATTCATCCGTCCCGCATAGAGCGCAGCGGTGAGTCCCGCCATCCCCGCGCCGATGATGACGACATCCTGATGTATTCTCTCCTTTGCCATCCGCATGACCCCTTTCTCTGGCTGCGTTTCTCTTTACAGTCTTTATTATACACAATAATTCAATTTTGTCAAATATAATTTTGCAAAATTATATTTGTCGCAATAAAAAAAGTATGTTAGAATATATGCAGGAAAACTCACTACTAATAGAAGGAAACTCATATGACTACAAAAAAAGAAACTGCTTTTGATCCACTACTACTGAAGAACCAGCTTTGCTTTCCGCTTTATGCTTGTGCGCGGAAGATTGTCGCGGCCTATCACCCTTTTCTGAAGAAGATTGGCCTCACCTATCCCCAGTACGTCACTATGATGGTGCTATGGGAAGAAAAAAATATTTCCATGCACGATCTCGGGCAACGGCTCTATCTCGATTCGGGCACACTGACCCCCGTGCTAAAAAAGTTGGAAAAACTGGGCTATATCAAACGCCATCGGTCAGAGGAGGACGAGCGTGTCGTAATCGTTGAAATCACTCCACCGGGGCTGGCTCTGCGCGACGAGGCCGCCAAAGTTCCCTACGCTATGGGCTGCCTGATCAACAAGGACGGCAATCTCTTCACGCCGCAGGAGGTAAGCACCTTAAAGGACGAGCTCTACCGCATAATAAAAACGCTGGAAGCCTGATACCAAAAAGCCGGTCGGCATTCACTCCCCACCAGGAGATATGAATGCCGACCGGCTCTTATTATAGCGCTCGTGCCAAATTGGTCAGTCCGAACAGAACCGTTCCGATGATGGCGCCGACGATGCTGCCGTTCATGCGGATCCAGAGCAGATCCGGCTCGACCTTGTCGTAGACCAGATGATTCAGCTGCTCATCGGTGAGGCGCGACAGTACCTCGCGCACGATGATGCCGATCAGGCTCTGCGCATGCAGCGCAGACCGGGCGATGATATCATAGAGGAAATAGGAGACATGCGTATGCAGCTCGATATCCTCCTCGATATACCGGACCGTGCGGCGATACTCATCGGTCAGCAGTACAGCCAGATGCGATTGTTGCCAGGCCGCCTCCCCACCAGTTGCCACTGCTTTCTTGTTGGCCAGCAGATCCATCTGCAGCGACGTGATCATCGACTGCAGCAGCTGCTCGACTGGCAGCCGGTCCAGCAAATCGTCCCAAGCCTGCTGGATGAGTTCGAGGCAATCAGGATCACTGGCCAGCACGGCAGCCTTCTCATAGATGACCGGCAGCAGCTCCTGCTGCAGCCCGGAGTCCGGCTCAGCCAGTTCATCGACGAGCTCGAGTAGCTTATTCTGGATGAGGCTGGAGGCTTCCTCCAGATTGACGATATTCATAGCCTCAGCCAGTCCGGCAAACATCTGGGCCAGACCGCCATCCGTATGCTCTTCCTTGTACTTTTCCAGCTCTGCCTCTATGCGCTGACGCGCCTCCTCTCCTGCCATACGGGGGCGGATGGCGGCGGCCAGCCTGCCCAGCAGGGCTTTATCATGTGCATCGCTCTGCAGCCAGCGCACGAGCCCTCCGATCATGCTCTCCGGCCGCAGGTCTGCCAGCACGGCACGCAGCTGGCTGGCTATCGCGGCACTGTCCGACCGGGCATCCATCTGGCGCACGGCCCCGGTCAGATAATGTAGCAACTGACGCACGACCAGCTCCTCATGCTCTGGCTGCCGCAGCCAGTCGTTCACCCATTTCATGATCTCGAGCTTGTCGAGATGACCGAATATCTTGCGGCGCGAGAAGAACTCTTTCTGCACCATGGTGATGGACGCCTTTATGAAAGCCTCGCGACGACGCGGCAATATGGCGGTATGGTACGGGAAGCCCAAAGGCTTGCGGAATAGTGCCGTGACCGCGAACCAGTCAGCGATGCCGCCGACGAGAGCCGCCTCGCTCGCGAACAGCAATCCGTCACTGAGCAATTTGCCGGGATAGTACAGGTGCAGACACAAGGCGAAACAGAATATGACCAGGGCGGCCAGCAATGTTTTGTCGGCCTTATTCCAATTCGACCATATCATAGCCCCCACATCCTTTCCGCCACTGTCGTCAGGCCGAACAGAGCCATACCGACCAGCGCTCCTACGATGGAGCCATTGATACGTATCATCTGCAGATCGTCCTGCACCTTGGCCTCAGCAAAGGCCACGAGCTCGTCATCACTGAGCTCGGACAAGCGCTCACGGATGAGATCCGGTATGACTTGGTGGAAATGCTCCAGACCGGCGCGCAGGCGTTCTTTAAGGAATATATCGAACCGTCGCTTATACGTCGCCGAATCACTGAAGGATTGGAGTCGCTCATCGATGAAGCTATCAAGATATTTCAGCCAAGGTGAATCCGGCTTGCTGGTATTCGCGTCTATCCAGTTTTTGATGCTGCCAGCGATATCGAGCTCGGACAGCTTTTTCTGCTGCCAGTCAGCGACGAGAGCCCGGAAGCGCTCATCCTGCACCATAGCCCGCAGGAATGATTCGAAATATGCTTTCACCCCAGCATACTGCTCCGAGGAACCTTCCAATAGTCCTTTCAGCTGGCCCTCGAGCCGCTTATTGATCAGCTCTACGGCTCCGGGTCCATCAAGCCCCAGCATCGACAGCATGAACGCACGTCCTGTTGATTCGCCCTCATATTCCTTCAGCAGAGCATCGGTCTTGTCGAGCAAAGCCTGCTGGAACTCCGGCGAGCGCTGGACCGACTGCAGCCAGAGCAGCACACCATGCAGGATATGACGTGATCCATCGCCGGAGGTCAGATCGTCGGCCAGCTTGTCGAGCAATGTCCCGAGGTCTGCCTGCTCGAGGCCGGAGCGCACGAGCGGTGCCAGCTCCTCGGCCCATATCTCCGAGTCATGACGTGCAGCCGTCATGATGATCTCCTGCACGATGGCTTTGACGCGCGCACTGCCGCCGCGCCGCTCGAGGTAATCGACTAGCAGCTGCCCTGTATCCTGGCAGTCGACGACCTTCATGATATTGTCTACAGACAGCAGGTCGTTGCTGGCATAGTTCACCAGCGCCTCCATGATGCGGCCGCGATTGCGGCGCAAGATATCGGTGCGGTACGATATACCGAGCGGCCGGTGGAATATCGCTGTCACCGCGAACCAATCGGCCAGGCCGCCGATCGTGGCTGCCAGGAAACCATGATGCAGCAGCTCGAGCACGGGGCCGGAGCCGCCGATACCTATAGTGCCAGCCAGACCGGCAGCCGATATGCCCAGCGCCAGGTTGGCCTTGTTTTTCTTCTGCAATCTTTACACCTTCCGGCTCAGATCTTCGTAACCATATCTTTCAAATAAGCACGGAACGGCGCCCCGAGGTCCGGACGGCGCAGGGCGAACTCTACCGTAGCCTTCAGAAAGCCGAGCTTGTTGCCCACGTCATAGCGCTGGCCGCGGAAATTATAGGCGTACACCTCGTCCTGCTGCGCCAGTACCTTCAGTGCATCCGTGAGCTGGATCTCGCCTCCCTTGCCAGGCTTCGTGCTGGCCAGTATGTCGAATATGCCCGGCTTTATGATATAGCGTCCGAGGACAGCCATGCGGCTCGGAGCTTCCTCCTGCGTCGGCTTTTCGATCATATCGCGCACTCGCATGAGGCGAGGGTCATCGGTCTTATCGCCGGCTACGATACCATAGGCCGACACATCCTCAAGCGGCACCTCCTGGCAACCGAGCACCGAGCCGCCCGTCTCCTCATAGACATCCATGAGCTGGCGCAGCGCCGGCCACTCCGGATGATACACGACATCATCGCCCAGCAGTACGGCGAATGGCTCATCGCCCATAAAAGCCCGGGCGCACAGGATCGCATCGCCGAGGCCGCGCATGTAGCGCTGACGGATATAATGGATGTTGATATCGGCTGTCTCCTGCACCTTTTTCAGCAAGTCCAGCTTACCCTTGCGACGCAGTTCCTCCTCGAGCGCCGGTGCCGAGTCGAAATGGTCCTCGATGGCGCGCTTGCCGTGGCCGCTGATGATCAGGATATCCTCGATACCGCTATCTATCGCCTCCTCGACGATGTACTGGATTGTCGGGGTATCTACGATCGGCAGCATCTCCTTCGGCGTCGCCTTAGTAGCCGGCAGGAAGCGTGTGCCATAGCCAGCAGCCGGTATGACTGCCTTACGAATTTTTTTCATTTCATTACTCCTTTTTCCCACTATTCCGAAATTCCACCCAGTCGTTCGTATGATATCTCTAACTTATATATATTATACAATGTCGGGTTTGATTCCTGCTTCCTCCAGCCTGCGGACAAAAAAAATGCAGTGAGTAAAAAAAGCCTTCCCCTGAGGGGAAGGCTCCGTATATTCAGCCTTCGCCTCAGGAGAAAGCTTCATTATTTTGCCATCAGTTTTGCTACTTTGTTCGCAAACTCCACCGGGTTGTCCGGCAGGATGCCCTCGATGATGAGTGCCTGCTCATAGAGGAGGTCGCAGTAATCTTTGAACGTATCGCTGTCCTTACCCTCGGTCTTGTAGATGCTCTGCAGACGGCCGAACAGGTCATGATGCGGATTGACCTCGAGGATGCGCTTTGCCTTGAACAGCGGATTCTTCATATCCGAGAACGCCTGCTCCATCGACAGCGACGGGCCGGCCTCATCGGCGACGAGGCAGACCGCGCTCGACTTCAGACGCGACGTCAGCTTGACATCAGCGACTTTCTCGCCCAGAGCTGCCTTGATATCCTTGATGAGGTCATCATTCGTCTTCTCGAGCTCCTCGGTCTCTTTCTTCGCTTCCTCGCTGTCGGCATCACCGAGATCGATATCGCCGCGGGAGATGGACTGGAACTCCTTCTCATCATAGGCATGCAGTGCCTCGAGGCAGAATTCATCGACCGGGTCGAGCAGATAGAGGACCTCGATGCCCTTGTCACGCAATGTCTCCATCTGCGGCAGCTGCTCGATGGTCTCTTTGTCCTTTGCCGTAGCATAGAATATCTTCTTCTGGCTCTCCGGCATGCGCTCCGTATACTCCTTGAGCGTTACGAGCTTGCCATCCTTCGAGCTCATGAACATGAGCAGATCCTTGAGCTTGTCCTTGACATCGCCACCCGCGAATATCGTATTGTAGACGCCGATCTTGAGCGACTTGCCGTACTCATTCCAGAACTTCTCATACTCCTCGCGCTTGCTCTTGAGCTTGCGTCCGAGGGCTTTGAGGATGTTCTTCTCGAGTGCCTGACCGATGACCTTGAGCTCGCGGCTCTGCTGCAGCAGCTCACGCGATATGTTCAGCGAGAGGTCCGGCGAGTCGACGAGGCCCTTGATGAAGCGCAGGTAATCCGGCAGCAGGTCCTTGCATTTGTCCATGATGAAGACATGGCGCGAATAGAGCTGCAGCCCCGGCTCGAAGTCACTCTGGTAAAGGTTGAACGGAGCATGGGCCGGTATCTCGAGCAGGGCCGTGTACTCCACGGTGCCCTCTGCCTTCGTATGGAAGACCTCCATCGGTGCTTCCCACTCATGGAACTGATTCTTGAAGAACTCGTTGTATTCCTCGTCCTTGATCTCCGACTTGTTGCGCGTCCAGAGCGGCTGCATGGAGTTCAGCGTGCGCGTCTCGACCTTCTTGACCTTCTCCGCGCCCTCGATCTCCTTGCCATTCTCGTCTTTCGGCGTCTCCTCGAACTCGAAGTCCATCTTGATCGGGTAGCGCACATAGTCCGAATACTTCTTGACGAGGCGCTCGATCTCGTAGTTGTCCGTGAAATCATTATCGGCATCGCTGCCGTAGAAGCCTTTCTTCAGCTGGATCGTGATGGTCGTGCCGCGGCCCTCGCGCTCGCACTCCTCGACCGTATAGCTGCCATCACCGGCCGACTCCCAGCGCGTAGCCTGCTCCTCGCCGGCCTTGCGCGTCTCGATGGTCACCTTTTCGCCGACCATGAATGCCGAGTAGAAACCGACACCGAACTGACCGATGAGCTCCTTGTCATCGACCGAGGCATCATTCTCCTTCGCCTTCTTCAGCTGCTCGAGGAATGCCTGCGTGCCGGACTTCGCAATCGTGCCGATGTTGTCTATGACTTCCTGACGGCTCATGCCGATGCCGTTATCCTTGATTGTCAGCGTATGAGCATCCTTGTCCGGTATCAGGTAGATCTCGAATGTCTTATCATTGCCCAGGATATCGGGATTGGTCAGGCTCTCGAAATGGACCTTGTCGATCGCATCCGATGCGTTCGAGATGAGCTCCCGCAGGAAGATCTCGTGATTCGTATAGATGGAGTTGATCATCAGGTCCAGCAGCTTCTGGGTTTCGGCTTGGAATTCATGTTTCTCTTTGGCCATAATCTATGTTACCTCTCCTCTTGGTATATATTCGCACTGTCGTTAGCACTCATCAGCTGTGAGTGCTAACACATCCAGTACATAATATACACTACAAATGACAAAAAGTCAAATATTTTTTCCTGCACGGCCCTCCAGCTCGGCGGTGACATCGCAGATGCGCAGCGGCGCGGACGTATAGTCGAACAGCAGCGCCTGGCGTACCGGCTCTATATCCGGTGCCGGCCCATCACTCTGCCCGTTCTCCCCTGCCGGCTGCACCCGATAGGGGAATACCTCGATCTGGTACATATGCTGCAGCCGGCGCCAGCCTGGGAAACGATAGCCCGGGATATAGCGGCGCGGACGGTCGCTGCGCCAGAAAGGCGCCGTCAGCGACTGGTACTCCTTGCCGTTCCAGTCGAGAGCGCCGGAGCGCACGCTGCCGCCATCGGCCCGCAGCGCATCATAGCGCAGCAGCGCTGCTATGAGCGTACCAGCGCCCCCGGGCAGCCCGTACTGCTCGCTGACGAAAGACTGCATATAGCCATACAGTGCCGCCGTCGAATGCCCCCGCCGGTGATAGCATCGGCCGCGCCACCAGTCGGTAAGCTTCTGCCAGAAGGCAAAAGCATCGCCCTGCTCGAAACGCTCGATCAGATACTGCGCCGTATAGCGGCAGCGCCCCGCATTGTGATACCGCTCGAAAACATCCTCGAACAGGTGCAGCCAGTGGATCTCGCCGTAGCTCAGCGCATCGGAATGGATGACCTCATACGGCGCCACCGGCATGTAGGCGTAGCCGTAGCGCTCTACGAGCTCCATCATGCGTGCCCCTTTGAGGAATTTCAGGAACCCGAGCTGCAGCATGTTGCTGTGCAGATCGTAGACATCATTGAACGACTGCCGGAACGACGCCATCCCCTCGCCCGGCAGACCGATGATGAGATCCGTATGGATATGAATATTGTGAAAACTGCGCAGGCGCCCGATATGCCCGGCGATATCCGACCAGTGGTTCACCCGCGCCACAGCTGCCAACGTATCTTTGTTCGTCGACTGGATGCCGATCTCGAGCTGCACGCGCCCGGCCGGCATGCGGGCGAGCAGCTCCAGCGCCTCGTCATCCATATAATCCACCGCGATCTCGAAATGGAAATTCGTGCGGCAGCTGCGCGGCAGAGCATCGATATAGCGCAATATCGGCAGGAAATGCTTTTTATTGGCATTGAACGTGCGATCGACGAACTTCACCTGCCGCACATCGGCCGCCACGAAGGCCTCCAGCTCGCGCTGTACGCGTGCGAGCGGCAGATAGCGCACCCCGGCCGTGGCACAGGACAGACAATAGGCACAGGCGAACGGACAGCCGCGCGACGTCTCATAATACAGGATGCGCTCGCGGAAGTCCTCATCCGCCAGCTCCGCCGGCGTATAGGGGAATGGCAGCCGGGTGATATCCGGTACCGTGACCGCCTGACCGGCATGGATCCGGCCCCCCGCATCACGCCAGGCCACACCGCCTATCTCATGGTCGGGCTCATAGTCGCACGCCGCCAATGCCGCCAGCGCCTGCTCGCCCTCGCCACGCACGACGAAATCCACCATCGGGAACTCCCGCAGGAACTCCTCGACCTCGTAAGAGACCTCCGGCCCGCCGCAGATGATGGTGAGCTCCGGCATCGCCTCTGCCAGCAGCCGCAGTAGATCCTTCACCAGCTCGATATTCCAGATATAGCAGGCGATCCCCAGGACCTCGGGCTGACGGTCGTACACCTCGCCCAGGATGTCCGACAGATGATCATTGATCGTCAGTTCCAATATTTCCGACCCCGGCACCGCCTGCCGCAGATACCTGACTGCCAGCGACGTATGCGAGTATTTAGCGTTGAGTGCCAGCCATACCGCTTTCTTCACTCTTTATCCCCCTTGATTCCACAGAAAAAGGGCAGCAGCTCGTAGGCTGCCGCCCTGCTCATATAAAGCTTAACCGGAAAAAACACTTTCGTCAATCAGACAACAGCACCTCAATACCGGAACTTCTGCAGCGACTCCGAAAGATCCTGCGCCATGCGCGACAGGCTGTCGCTGGCGGTCGCGATCTCGCCGGCCGAGGCGCTCTGCTCCTCGCTAGCCGCCGACACGCTTTCCATCTCGCTGGCGACCTTGCCGCTGTTATCCGCGATGTTCTGCGTCTTCTCGCGAACCACACCAGTCTGAGAGCCTACCTGACGCAGCTCGTTGACCATGATCGCCGTGCGGTCAGCCACATTGGCTGCCGCCTGCTGGATATTGTCGAACGTATCCTTCAGCTCGGCCACCGCCGCCGTGCCCTCCTGGACAGCTGTGCTGCCGGACTGCATGGAGCTGACGGCTGCCTCGGTATCCGCCTGGACGCCGCCGATGAGCGTCGTGATCTTCTGTGCCGCTTCCTGCGAAGCCTCGGCCAGCTTGCGCACCTCATCAGCGACGACGGCGAAGCCGCGGCCGTGCTCGCCGGCCCGCGCTGCCTCTATGGCTGCGTTGAGTGCCAAGAGATTCGTCTGCTCCGCTATGCTGGAGATCGTCTCGACGATGGAGCCGATTTCCTGCGAGCTCCGGCCCAGCTTGTCGACTGTATCCTGAGCACTCTTGACGACTTTTTCTACGCTTTCGATATTCGTTACAGCATCCGAGACGCGCTTGCTGCCATCGACAGCGCTGCTGTGCGCCTTGTCGGCATCGCTGGCCACGGCATCGGCCGTCTTGTTCAGCTTGCCGAGTGATTCCATCGTCTCCGCGACGCTGTCCTGCGACCCCGCCACATGCTGCTGCTGCTCGGCCGTGACCTGTGCAGCGTTCGTGACCGAGTTTGCCACCTGCTCCGACGCCTGGGCGCTCTGATGAGCGCTGGCCGTGAGCTCCTGCGAGGCAGCGGCGAGACGCTGAGCCGTCTCATTCGTCTGACGCATGAGCTCGCTGATCATCTTGCGCATATCGACAAAGCTGCGCAGCATATCGCCGAACTCATCCGTACGTGTAATCTCGACCCCCGTTTCGCGGAAGTCACCGCTCTTCATATTCTGGCAGGCTTTGTTCGCCATCATCAACGGCTCGGTGATCTTGCGCGCCGTGATGATGCAGACTGCCACCATGATGACCAGGACGACGATGACCATCAGAACGATATTGCGGGTAACAGCCTTGATGTCCTCATCGGTCCCCTTCTTGAGGTCGATTGCCCCCTGATGCTCGCTCTTCTGGAGCTCGAGGAGGGCCTCGCCCATCACCGCGGACTGCTTGGCACCGTCGCGGGAGTAGAGAGCCAGACCTTCATCGTACTGGCCCGCCAGGGAGAGCTCTGCCACCTTGTCCAGCGTCGCGTGCAGGTTCTTCCACTCGTTCTGGGCCGTCTCCATCAGGGCATCCGTCTCCTCATCATCGATGGGGATATCCTCATAGCCGGCGATGCTGTCCTCGACCATCTTCACGCCGGTCTCATACTTGCCTTTGAGTTCCTGCAGGCGCTGCGGATCGTTACGGCAGGTCGTCATGATGATCGCCATGCCCTGCGAGTAGCGCATGCCGCTCAGTGCCGTGCCGACATAATCCAGACTCTGTACACTGGACTCGTACATCGTGTTGATATCATCCTGGGCGTCGCGCAGCCCCAGGTACCCGGCCACGCTGACTGCCAGCATACCGGCGATCGTGATGATGCCCAGCAGCAGCAGCTTGCCGCTTACCTTCATGTTGTCAAGCCATTTCATTTGCAAGACTCCTTCCACAAAATTCCCTTACATAAATATTGATTGACTAAAATAAACTATTATGGCTCTATCTTCTCTTTATTCACCGCCATAGTTAATTTTCCCTTTTTTTTACACAAAAAAGTTTACTTAGAAAACCATGTTCAAATAATAGCTGGATGACATTTTCTGTCATCCAGCTATTATGCCGTCGGTATTACCCGGTATTTTACTTTTCGTCCAGCAGCGACATGAGATCATCATAATCCTGCTGAAGCTCAGACTTTTCCTCCGCCAGCGACAGCGCCGCCAGCACAGCGATGCGACGCTCGTCGAAGCTGTGGATGCTGCGCGCGATCTGCTTCATGCGCTGATCGACTTCCTGAGCCAGTTTCTTCATTTTCTCCGGCTCGTCGGTGCGCAACGGATAGCTTATACCGTATATCTCCACCACGACCCGGTCCAGTTTCCTGGCTGGCGTCTGTGCCGCGGCTGCCTTCCGATCCGTATCAGACATTTCCAGCACCTCTATCAGGCCCGCAGCTCGGCAGCAAACTGTTTCTGCACCGCAGCCAGGACTTTCTGCACAGCGGCGTCCGTCTCCTCATCGGTCAGCGTACGGTCGTTCGACTGGAACACGAGGTTGAACGCGAGGCTCTTCTTGCCCTCATCCACCTGCTTGCCGCTGTAGACATCGAACAGCGTGACGCCCTGGAACATCTTGCCGGCGTTCTTCGCTATGACGCGCTCGATATCGGCTACCGCCACATCCTGATCAACGATGAGCGCGAGGTCGCGCGCCATGGCCGGGTACTTCGGCAGGGATTTCAGATGCATCTTCTTGCCTGCGTACTTCATGAGCGTCGCGACATCCATCTCGAATATATAGACCTTCTGCTTCAGGCCGAAGTTCGCCGCAACCTCCGGATGGAGTTCGCCGACTGCGGCGATCACCTCGCGGCCTTTCTTGAAGAGCGCGGTCTTGCCCGGATGCATTGCGAAATGCTCCCCGGCCTCGACCGTGTATTTCGCGATATGCATACGCTCGAGATACTGCTCGACGATACCTTTCATATCGTAGAAATCGACCTGCTCTGCCGACTGGTTCCAGCCCACCGGATCGCGTCGGCCCGTTATGAGGCCGACGAGCTTCACCGGCTCATCAGGCAGCTCGGTCAGCGGCAGCGCATGAGGATGGAATACCGGCGCGATATCGAACAGCTTGATATCCGTATTCTTGCGGGACAGGTTGCGCAGAGCGTTCTCCATGATGCTCGTCAGCAGCGAGGTGCGCACGAGCGGAGCCTCATCGCTGAACGGATTCATGATCGGTATGGCCTCGCGCAGCGGGCTGTCCTGCGGTACGCGCAGCTTGTCAAGCATATCGACGCTTGTGAAGCTGAACGACAGCTCCTCCGTCATGCCGAGATCGACGAGGATATGTTTCGTGCGGTCGATGAAATCCTGCCGCTCGCTCTGACGCCCCTGCATGACCCGGCCGAACGGGGTCGTCGAGGCGATGTTGTCAAAGCCATGGATGCGGGCGACCTCCTCGGAGAGGTCCTCCCAGTAGGTGCAGTCATTGCGCCAGCTCGGCACGGTCACGTGATAGCTCTCAGCCGCAGCATCTACAGTCTCTACTGCGAAGCCGAGCTTCTCGAGTATTTCGACCATCTCGCTGCCGGCGAGCTGTGTCCCGAGGCGGCTGTTGATCTGCGCTGCCGAGAAATCTATCGTTACCGGCTGTTTCGGCTCCGGATAGGCGTCGAGGACTCCCTGCGTCACGGTGCAGGCGCCCATGTCCTGCAGCAGCTGGCAGGCGCGGTCAAGTGCGCGCACGGTTTTCGTGACATCGACGCCGCGCTCGAACCGTCCCGAGGCCTCTGTGTGCAGGCCGCAGGCGCGCGACGTGCGGCGGATGCTCGGGCCATTGAACGAGGCCGCCTCGAACACGACCGTCGTCGTGGCATCGGTGATCTCGGTCTCGAGACCGCCCATGACGCCGGCGAGGCCGGCCGCTTTCTCCGCATCAGCGATGACGAGCTCGCCGCCCTGCGCCAGACGCGAGGAGTCATCGAGCGTGTGCAGGTTCTCACCAGCGACGGCTTTGCGCGCCGTCAGGCTGTGGCCGGTGATCCGATCGTAGTCATAGGCATGCATCGGCTGCCCGAGCTCGATCATGACGAAATTCGTCACATCGACGACGTTGTTGATCGCGCGGATGCCGGCGCCCTCGAGACGCTGCTGCATCCACTCCGGCGACGGACCGATCTTGACATTCTTCACGATGCGGGCCGAGAAGCGGTCGCAGAGATCCTGCGCCTCGATGCCGACTTTCAGCATGTCGGCCGCCTTCGCCTCGTCATCCTCTTTGCAGGCGATCTCAGGATAGTGCGGCTCCGCCCCCGTCAGCACGGCCGCCTCGCGCACGAGGCCGATGACGCTGAAGCAGTCACCGCGGTTCGCCGTGAGCTCGAACTCGAGCACGACATCATCGAGGCCGAGCACGCTGGCTGCCGGTACCCCGACCGGAGTATCCGCCGGCAGGATATAGATGCCATCCTTCTCCTCCTCGGTCAGCTTCGTGAGATCCATGTGGAGCTCGCCCGCCGAGCAGAGCATGCCGATGGACGGCACGCCGCGCAGCTTGCCCTTGGCAATTTTCTGCCCGTTCGGCAGATGAGCGCCAACCATCGCTACCGGTACGATCTGGCCCTCAGCCACATTCTGGGCGCCCGTCACGATCTGGAGATTGCCCTCGTGATACGGACCCACGTCGAGCTGGCAGATCTGCAGGTGATCGGAGTCCGGATGCGGCTTGATCTCCGTGATGCGGCCTGTCACGACTTTATCGAGCCCCTCATCCGCGCGGATGACATTCTCGACCGGTACGCCGGCCATCGTGTATTTATCGGCGAGTTCCTCGCCAGAGAGAGTGAGGTCTATGTAGTCACTCAGCCATTTCATCGAAACTTGCATTGATTATAAACCTCCCAAAATCAGAACTGGCTCAAGAAACGCAGATCATTATCATAGAACAGGCGCAGATCATCGACGCCATAGGACAGCATCGCGATGCGCTCGACGCCCATGCCGAAAGCGAAACCGCTCACGACGGAGGGATCATAGCCGCTCATCTCGAGCACATGCGGATGCACCATGCCGGCACCGAGGATCTCGAGCCAGCCCGTGCCCTTGCAGACCTTGCAGCCCTTGCCATGGCACATGACGCAGGAGATATCGACCTCGGCCGACGGCTCCGTGAACGGGAAGAAGCTCGGACGGAACCGGACGCCGATGTTCTCGTTGAATATCTGATGCAGGAACAGCTCGAGCGTGCCCTTGAGGTCGGCGAGGCTGATGCCCTTGTCGATGACGAGGCCCTCGACCTGCGTGAACATCGGCGAATGCGTAGCATCGTACTCATCGCGGCGATAGACGCGCCCCGGCGCGATCATGCGGATCGGCGTGTTCGGGTCGTTTTTCTGCATCGTGCGGGCCTGGACCGGCGACGTCTGCGAGCGCATGAGAATCTCGTCCGTGATGTAGAACGAATCCTGCATATCGCGGGCCGGATGATCCTTCGGCAGGTTGAGTGCCTCGAAATTGAAGTAATCGCGCTCGATCTCCGGTCCCTCCTCGACGGAGAAGCCCATGTGCACGAATATATCCTTGATGCGCTCGAGCGTGAGCGTCAGCGGATGCAGATGGCCGAGCGGCTGCTGACGGCCCGGCAGCGTGACATCGATATGTTCGCTGGCGATCTTCTCCTCGAGGGCCCGTGCTTTGAGTTCCTCATTCTTCTGCGCTATGAGCTCCTCGATCTGTGCCTTGGCCTCGTTGATGACCTTGCCGACCTTCGGACGGTCCTCCTTGGCCAGCGCGCCCATGCCGCGCAGGATCGAGGTGAATTCACCCTTCTTGCCCAGGAATCTCACGCGGATGTCATTGAGATCACTGAGATTGTTCGCTGTCTTCGCGATAGCCTCGGCTGCCTGCGCCTTCAGCTCTGCGATTTTTTCTTCCATCGCCAAACCTCCTAATAATAAAAAACCTCGCCCCGGAGCCTGTCGGCTCCAAGGGGCGAGGTCTGATTCGCTGTACCACCCTTATTCTGCAGAAAGCATCCGCTCCCTGCACTCATACGGCCATAACGCAGCCTTGCGTCCGGCTCTCACCGGCCACTCCGGGACGAACTTTCACTCGGTGCGCCATCCCGCTCCCAGCCACGGCGGGACTCTCTGACGACGCATAGCCCAGCTACTCTTTCCCATCATCGCATTTTCTATATCCAGCATCAGTGGATGCTGTATCCTAGTGTATCATATATAAGTATGCTTTGCAAACAGCTGACGAGATTTTTCAATAAAAATCATCATTTCCAGCTGACTCGCGATACTCATCAACTGCATCGCGCAGGGCCCCGGAATCATAGCCCTTGCGATAGAGGTATCCGAGCATCTTCTGCCGGTCGGCATCCGGCCGGTAGTGACCGCGCAGCACGCGCAGGGCCTTGGCCTTCTCCTGCTCGTATACATCGACATCGAGCTCCTCGGCACACTCAGCGATGAGGTCGCGTGGGAATCCGCGTCGCTCCAGCTTCAGCTTGATCTGCCGCAGCGAGTTCGAGCTGTTCTCATAGAGATAGGCGAGCTGCCGCGCACAGGCCGAGCGGTCATCGATATAGTGGCGCTCTTTGAGCTTGACGAGCGCGGCCTCGATTTCCTCTTCATCGTAGCCCTTGTGCGCCAGCTTGTCGCGCAGCTTGCTCTCGCTGTACTCCTGACGCGCCAGATAGTCTACGGCCGTGACGAGCGCTGTCTTGTCCGGCTTCGCGGGTCGGTCTGTGCTCATCCGGCCATAGCGGCGGTACGAGCGCCGGCGCGGGCGCTCGTCCTCCTCCCAGTCCGTGTCACTCATCGAGCGGCTCCATCACGTCATCGGACTCGTCCGCTGCTGCCGACTCGTTCGTCAGCATATCCGGCACCTCGCCGGAGCTCAGCTTGGCCCTGATCTTGGCCTCGATCTCCGCTGCCATCTCCGGATTCTCGGCCAGCGCTGCCTTCGTCTTCTCCTTGCCCTGTCCGAGACGGTTGCCCTCATAGGAGAACCAAGCACCGCTCTTCTCGATGATATCGAGCTCGACGCCCATCTCGATGAGGCAGGACAGCTTCGATACGCCCTCGCCGTACATGATATCGAAGAAAGCCGTCTTGAACGGAGGCGCGACCTTGTTCTTCACGATGCGTACCTGCGTGTGGTTGCCTATGACATCCTTGCCGTTCTTGATTGCCTCTTTGCGGCGGACATCGATGCGTACGGACGAGTAGAACTTCAGCGCGCGGCCGCCGGTCGTGACCTCGGGATTGCCGTAGACGACACCGACTTTCTCACGGATCTGGTTGATGAATACGGCCACGGTCCGCGATTTGCTGATTGCGCCGGTCAGCTTGCGCATCGCCTGGCTCATGAGGCGGGCATGCAGACCAACATGCGAATCGCCCATCTCGCCCTCGATCTCGGCTTTCGGCACGAGGGCCGCGACCGAGTCGACGACGACGATGTCGATCGCGCCGCTGCGCACGAGCGCATCGACGATATCGAGCGCCTGCTCGCCCGTATCCGGCTGCGAGATGAGCAGGTTATCGATATCGACGCCGAGCTTCGCTGCATATACCGGATCCAGAGCATGCTCGGCATCGATGAACGCTGCGATGCCGCCATTCTTCTGTGCCTCAGCGATCATGTGCAGCGTGACCGTCGTCTTACCGGATGACTCCGGGCCATAGACCTCAATGATGCGGCCGCGCGGCAGGCCGCCGACGCCCAGAGCTACATCGAGCGGCAGTATGCCGGTCGATATGACCTCCACGTTCATATTGGCCTTGGCATCGCCCAGCCGCATGATGGCTCCCTTGCCGAAATCTTTCTCGATCTGCTTCATCGCATTGTTCAGCGCGTCGAGCTTGCTATGTTCCAATTCTTTATCTGCCATATTGATGCTCCTTTCAGCGTCATTTGCTTTAAACATTATAACGCCATTGCGGGTATTTGACCATAGAAAAATATGTCCGACAGCCTCGGTTCCGAGAAGAAGTATCAAATAATGAGACAATTCAAATATTGCTTGCCAAACCATCTCATCCATGCTAGCATAGAAATAATACGGGCAACTATAGTGCTATCACCCTCCTGGCACGACAGCCGCTATAGCTGCTGTACAGATATCGCCTGAATCTGATAGGAAAAGAGAGGAGAATTTTTATGCGCGAACTGCTGGAGCTCCTGGAACACGACGCCCGCCGTCCGGTCAGCGAGCTGGCCTCCATGCTCGGTCAGAGCGAGTACGAGGTTGAAAAGGATATCAACAAGCTGGAAAAGGACAAGGTCATCCTTTCCTATAATACACTCATCAACTGGGAGAAATTCGGCGATGACACTGTCACTGCCATCATCGAGATCAACCTCACGCCGCAGCGCGAGGTCGGTTTTGACGCCATTGCTGAGCGCATCTACCGCTTTGACGAGGTCCGCACGGTATACCTCATGAGCGGCAGCTTCGACCTGCTCGTCATCATCGAGGGCAAATCGCTGAAGGACGTCGCGAATTTCGTCGCCACCCGCCTGTCGACCATCGACGGCGTCACGGCTACCCGCAGCCATTTCATGCTCAAAGCCTATAAGAAAGACGGCGTCATCATCGACGACGAAGAGCGTGACCGCAGACTGGTGGTGACACCATGAGCATGAAAGAGACAACGGACTGGAGTCAGCGCCTCTCGCCCGGCGTCAATGCCATAGCGCCCTCCGGCATCCGCAAATTCTTCGATATCGCCGCCCAGATGGAGGACGTCATCTCCCTCGGTGTCGGCGAGCCGGATTTCGTCACGCCGTGGTCCATCCGCGAGAGCTGCATCTACGGACTCGAGCAGGGCTACACGAGCTATACGGCCAACCGCGGCCTGCCGGAGCTGCGCGAGGAGATCGTGAACTCCTATAAGAAAAGCGATAATCTCACCTACGATGCGAACACCGAGGTACTGGTCACCGTCGGCTGCTCCGAGGCCCTGGACCTCGCCCTGCGGGCCATCATATCGCCGGGCGACGAGGTACTCATCCCTGAGCCCTGCTACGTATCGTATCAGGCATGTACGACGCTGGCTGGCGGCGTCCCGGTGCCGGTAGCCGCGAAGCTCGAGAACGAATTCCGCATCACGCCGGACGAGCTCGAGGAGCATGTAACGCCGCGCACGAAGGTACTGCTCATCGGCTATCCGAACAATCCTACCGGCGCCATCATGACGCGCAAGGATCTCAAGGCCATCGCGGACTTCGCGACGCGCCACGACCTCATCGTCATATCGGATGAGATCTATGGTGCCCTGACCTATGGCGGCGAGAAGCACATCGCCTTCTCCTCCCTGCCCGGCATGCAGGAGCGCACCTTGCTGCTGAACGGCTTCTCGAAAGCCTATGCCATGACCGGCTGGCGCATCGGCTATGCCCTTGGCAACAAGACCATCATCTCCGCCATGACGAAGATTCATCAGTACACGATGCTCTGCGCCCCGATCACGGCCCAGCTCGCAGCCGTCGAGGCCCTGCGCCACGGTGAGAAATACATGAAGAAGATGGTAGCCGAGTACGACCGCCGCCGCAAGCTCATCTATGACGGTCTCACGAAAATGGGTCTGCCCTGCTTCGAGCCGAAGGGCGCCTTCTACATATTCCCTGACATCACGAGCACCGGCTACGATTCCAACGGCTTCGCCGAGGCCCTGCTGCAGGCCGAGCACGTAGCGCTCGTCCCAGGCTCCGCCTTCGGAGCCAGCGGCGAAGGCCACGTCCGCTGCTCCTACGCGACCAGCATAGACAAAATCGCCGAAGCCCTGAACCGCATCGAGAACTTCCTCAAGCACCACAAGAAATAAAGCCTTCCCCGAAGGGGCAGCTTGTAAAGAGCATCCCCCTTCTCCTGAGGAGAAGGCTTTTGATACGAGAAAAGCTGTGAAAAATGCTTTCGCATTTTTTCACAGCTTTTTAAATACAAAAAGAGGCTGTTCGCCACAGCCCCTCAGATAACTAGATGGTGCGCTTGGTGAGAATCGAACTCACGCTTCTGGCTCCGGAGGCCGGCGTCCTATCCACTGGACTACAAGCGCATTACATATAGTCTAGCATATTCCCGTCAGGTAGTCAAGGGGGACTGCCCCATGAACAGAAAATATCCGCTCAGATCTTTCTGCCGCGTTCGCTCACCGGCGCCGCCGGGAACTTATGGCCAGTGTCAGGAAGAACAGGACCGACGCCACTACGACGATGGTCGCGCCGGCGGCCATGCCCAGCTCATAGGCCAGGATGAGGCCGGTGATGCCGGACAGCAGCGAGATGCCGACCGAGGCAACGTGGTATTCCTTCACACTGTTCGCTATATTGCGAGCTGCGGCCGCCGGCAGCACGAGCAGGGCGTTGATGATGAGGATGCCCACCCACTGGATGCTGATCGATACGACGACAGCCAGCAGCGAGGCGAACAGTCCCTCGGTCAGCATGACCGATATACCGCGGCTACGCGCGAACGAAGCATTGATCGATAGGATCAGCAGCCGATTGAACAGCAGCCCCCAGGCCAGCACGACGAGTCCGCCTACGACGAGCAGCCCGAGCAGCTCATCCGGCGTCACCGACAGGATGTCACCGACGAGATAGGCCGAGTACTTGTTGAAGCTGCCGCCGTGCGTCATGAGCATGAGGCCCAGGGCGATGGCCATCGACGAGAAAACGCCGATTATTGTATCCGTCGAAGCCTTGGCCCGGTTGCTGATCCAGGTGATGAGCAGGGCGAATACGACCGAGAATATAATCAGGGATACGAGCGGCGAGACGAGACCGACGAGGGCACCGATCGCGATCCCGGTGAAGGCACCATGTCCCAGCGAATCCGAGAAGAATGCCATGCGATTTGATACGACCATCGTCGAGAGCAAGCCGAACAGCGGTGTCACGAGCAGCACGGCCAGCAGGGCGTTCTTCATGAACATATGGCCGGCCCACTCGAAGGGCAGCAGCGTATCCAGCACGGAATAGACGATATCCACAATCTCACTCCCCTTTCGCCACGTCCGTGGCCACGTAGTCCTGCCCGCTGCGCGCCTCGGCCTCGGCGCTGACACCAGCCAGCATGCCGAAGATCTCGCGGGTGCGCTCATCGGCAAACACCTCGTCCGGTGTACCGCTCGTGACGACATGATGATCGAGCAGGACGACCTGATCGGCATGACGCGCCACCATATTCAGATCATGCGATATGAGGATGATCGCCATATCCTCCTCCTCGCGCAGCTCGGCCACGATCTCATAGAAAAGCTCGAGACCATTCTGATCGACGCCCGATACCGGCTCATCGAGCAGCAACAGATCGGGCATCGGATCGAGCGCCAGGGCCAGCAGCACGCGCTGCAGCTCGCCGCCCGAGAGCGCACCGAGACGCCGGTCGATGAGATGGGCCGCATGCACCCGGTCCAGCGATTTCTCGATGCGCGGACGCAGGGACTTCGACGGCCAGAGCCAGACCGGCTTGTTCGTGAGGCAGGCCATGAAAATATCGCACACGCTCGTCGGCGCACTGAGATCGAACCGCAGATATTGCGGCACATAGCCGATGACCGGATGTCCCGTGTGCTTGCCCTTGGCATCCGCATAGTGCAAGCTACCGCTATGCGGTATCTCGCCCAGTATCGAGCGCAGCAATGTCGATTTCCCGGCGCCGTTCGGACCGATGATGGCCGTGAGCTGGCCACAGTGGATATGGATATTCACATCGTCGAGTATCGTCAGCCGCCCGGCCTTCACCCCGAAATGCTCGATCTTCGTGCAGCAGAGCTTCGCACAATCATCCGCCGAAGCCGCCCGATGATGCATGATGTTCTTAAACAAACTTTTATTTCCTCCCGAAAACTTGTCGTCCTACCGGATGCTCAGTATATCAGCCGCCGGTAAGCGCGCTGGCCGAGCCAGAAACACAGCACGGCATAGACCACGAGCACGGCCAGCGAGCTCAGCGCCACCGGCGTCCCTGCCGCCAGCCCGCGCAAGAGATAGCTCGTATGCGTGAGCGGCAGCAGCTCGATGAATATACGCAGTGCCTCCGGCAGCGCCGTCGTCTTGAAGAATGTGCCGCAGAGGAACGACATCGGCAGCAATATATACGTGTTGACCTGGCTCATTTCCTCATAGGTATCGATGCGCATAGCCGCATTGAACCCGATCTCGGCGAATATGACGCAGTTCAGCACGAGCACGAGCAGGAACAGCGGCGTCAGGTGGATATGCGTCCCTGCCAAGCCCACGAGCAGCAATATGATGGCCGACGATATGAGGCCGCGCAGTACGGCGGCCAACACTTTGCCGATGATGAACGCCCCCGGCCAGATCGGGGCCGTGATGTACTCATCGAGGCTGTGATGATAGACGCGCTCGGCATGCACGGGCATGACGCTCGCAAACGATATGTTCATGGAGTTCAGCGCCAGCACGCCCGGGATCAGAAACTCGAGATACGTCCCCGAGTCGACCTGGATGCTGCGCCCGAGTCCCCAGCCGAAAGCCACGAGATACATCAGCGGGGCCACCATGCGCGACAATATATACTTGATGAGACGGCGCCGCAGCACGATGAGATCGCGCCAGAAAACCGTCCATATATCATACATTATACCACTCATAGGTACCTCATAATCCTTTCCGGCTGCCTGTCAGCTCGATGAAGGCATCCTCGAGATTCGTGCGTCTGACATGCACATCATCGCTCGCGACCTCAGCCTCGTCTGCCTCCCCCATATGCGCCACGAAATCCCGCGCCTCGTGCCGCGACGGGAAGAAGCGATAGGACCGTTCCTCGCCCTGCTGCCACTCCACGGTAAAGGCCCCGAGCCGCTCGCAGTAGGCCTGAGGCGTATCCAGATCGACCAGCTTGCCCTGCGACAGCATGGCCACCCGGTCACAAAGCAGCTCCGCCTCCTCGATATAGTGCGTCGTCAGGAATACCGTCACTCCCTCGCGCGCCAGATGTCGGATGAGCTGCCAGATGCGACGGCGCACCTGCGGATCGAGCGCGACGGTCGGCTCATCGAGGAACAATACCTGCGGCCGATGGATGAGAGCCCGCGCAATGAGCAGGCGCCGCTTCATGCCCCCCGAGAGGCGCCGCACGCCGTCATTCACGACCTCGCGCAGCTCGACGAAATCCAGCAGTTCCTCAATACGGGCCCGACGCTCACTGCGCCCCAGATGATGAAGCCGGGCATGCAGCTCCATATTCTCCCCGACCGTGAGGTCCTGGTCGAAATTCACATGCTGGGGCACGATGCCGATGAGTTTCTTGATTGCCACCGTATCATGGTCCGTCGACAGCCGGCCATAGCTGATGCTGCCGCTTGTAGGATGCAGCTGCATGGTCAGCATCCGTATCGTCGTCGTCTTCCCCGCCCCATTGGGGCCCAGCAGACCGAATATCTCGCCCGGCGCCACGCGGAACGTCAGGTCATTCACCGCCGTCTTCCGGCCCATTTTCCCCTCAGCCGTCCGGTGCGTGAATTCTCGCGTGATGTGCTCAATATCGATAGCCGACACGTCTGGCGCCCCCTTCTCTGATAATGATTTTGACTGTATATAGTTTCGCACATTTAGGCCTCTTAGTAAAGTGCTTTGTAATGTCAAAAAATTGTATCGCTAACGGCAGGATTATGATAATAAAAGCAGAAAATAGTACAGTGAGGTTGGGATGATTTTATCATGATCCAAAGGGGGAGAAGCTATGGGATTCTTAAACAACATCAAAGTTGCCTACAAAATCTTGATATTGGTAGTGATTGCTGCTATCGGCATGGCCTCCATCGGCTACCGCGGCTACTCGACCATCGAGGACAACCGCGCCAGGATGTCTAACATATACAGTAACGACATGCAGCAGCTCTACTATCTCGGTGAAGCAAAATACATGATGCGCGATATGCAGTCGCGCGCCGCACTCGATTTCAGTGCCACCAGTGAGGAGCGCTACGCCGACCTCGACAAAGATGCGTTGAACATCAAAAAGGAATTTGAAGAGAACTGGGCCAACTACGAGGCTGTCCTCGATAATGATATCGATAAAGCCGATGTTGACAAGGCCAAACAGAATTGGGATGCGTTCTTTGCAGCCATGCACCAGTCCATGAACATGATACGCTCCGGCGACCGGGCCGGTGGCATGGAGTATTACTCGAAAGTCGGCGCTGATACCACTACAGCCTTCCGCCAGTCGATCACAGACCTGCAGAAGAAGACACGTCAAAGCTCCGATGAAGCCTTTCAGGCAGCTGAGACCGCCTCTGACCGGGCAGCCACATTCATGCTGGTATACTCCATCATCGCCCTCGTGGTCCTGCTCGGAGTATCCCTGCTCATAACCCGCGAGATAATCACGCCGCTGAACACGATGATGGAGGCCTGCCGTCGCCTGCGCGATGGTGATTTCCGCATTACGCCGCGTCAGATCAGCCGTGGCGACGAATTCGGCGAGATGGCCGATGTGGTCGTAGAGATGCGCGAGAAATTGAACCAGCTCATGCATCAGACCAATGAGTCGGCCGAGCAGATTGCCGCAGCCTCCGAGGAGCTCACAGCTAGCTCGCAACAGTCGGCCCAGGCGTCCAACCAGGTAGCCCAATCGGTCACCGATGCTGCTGGTGCCGTCATCGAACAGCAGAAAGCCGTCGACAGCAGCTCGAATTCCGTCAATCAGATAGGCACCTCAGTCACGAATATCCACACCAAAGCCCAGAGCGTGGCGAACCACGCGGAAGCCGCAGCGAAGTACGCGAATGAAGGCGTTGGCTCCATCGATAACACGGTCCAAAGCATACAGAACGGCGCCAACGAAGTCCAGAAGTCGGCCACCATCGTCGATGAGCTCGGCGAAAAATCGAAAGAGATCGGCTCGATCGTCGAGACCATCTCGGCCATTGCCGACCAAACGAATCTGCTGGCACTCAACGCTGCGATAGAGGCCGCTCGCGCGGGCGAACAGGGCCGCGGCTTCGCCGTCGTCGCTGACGAGGTACGGAAGCTGGCTGAGGAGTCACAGACGGCCGCTCAAAAGATATCCGCACTCATCGGCGAAGTCCAAACGACTACTAATGAAGCCGTTGCCGCCATGCAGGCTGGCCGTACGACCGTCAACGCGGGCGCCGAGGCCGTCGATCAGCTCCGCGATGTATTCCAGCAAATCGACAGCCTCGTACAGGATGTGAGCCGCGAGGTCGACCAAATGAGCAGTGCGGTCGACCTGGCCCATGCCGATGCACAGAATATCACGAAAGAGGTATCGAGCATCGACGCTCAGGGCACGAAGGTCGCAAGCGAGATGGAGACCGTCTCGGCGGCGACCGAGGAGCAGTCGGCCTCGGCCTCTGAGATAGCAAACGCCTCTGAGGCGCTGTCGAACCTGGCTGCCGACCTGCAATCCTCGTTGAATAAATTCCAGTTCTGAACGAAGCGGGCTATGAAATAACCACATCGCTAGTCAGCTTATAAAAGCAGGGTCTGCCGCTGTTTAAGCGGCAGGCCCTGCTTTTGTTTATCCGATTACGGTCGGACTGTTATCTTACTTCTCCAGTGCATCCCAGGCGTCATTCGCGCGTTTCACATAGAGGTCGCGGATGGCCTTGTTCTCGCCGATACCATGGATATAGGCATCGACCTTGAAGCCGTTGGCCTCGAGGATGGACTTATGCGAGTCTTTATCCGCACCGGCCATATCATTATTCGCATGGTCGCCGGCGACCATCATCATCGGCATGAGCGTGATGTGCTTGATACCGGCAGCCTTGAGCTTCGGCATCACCGTCTCGAGCGACGGCCAGCCCTCGACCGTGTACACGAACACGTTCTTCATGCCCAGCTCGTTGATCTTGGCCTGGATGACCGAGTAGTAGGCATTCGATACCTGCGGTGTGCCATGAGCCATGATGAGAATGGCATCATTCTTGCCCTGCTTCGGGAACTGCGTGCTGAGCGCCTTGATCGTCTCCGTCACATCATCGGCCTGGCCCTCCTGGCCCTGCCAGTACATGAGCGACGTGCCGAGCGTCATCTTCTTGAAATTGTTCTTGTAGAGCTCGTAGACACCGGCATCATAGGCATACTCCATGCCCGGGATGACATCGAGCGTCGTGAGCGCTACACGCGTATAGCCCTCTTTCTTGAGCTGGTCGAGAGCCTCCTCAGGAGTCGGATATACCTTGCCCTCTTTGGCCTTGATGCGGTCGATGATGATGTGGGACGTGAAAGCCGTCACGACCTTGACATTCGGATGCTGGGCCTGGATATCGGCAACCGTGGCGTCGATCGTCTTCTCACGCGTATCCTTGAACGTCGTACCAAAGCTCATGACCACGATGGCATCCTTGTTCGGCTCGTTCTTGAGCGCCGGATTCTCATTCGTGAGCACACCGATCTTCGAGGCCGATATCAGCGCCGGAGTGGCATCCTTCACCTCCGGATTGAGCGAATACGCAGCCTGCGTCGTCGGAGCCGCGACAATCAGCATGGCGCCCAGAGCCAAAGACATGCTCAGCATTTTCTTCCATTTTTTCATATCATGCATCCTCCTTAAAATAAAAAACCTCCCTGTCCATGACAAGGAGGTCTCAATTAACTATGCAATAGCATCATGCTGACGCAGACATCCGCATGATCCTATGGTCTCACTTTCCCTCATCGCTCGTGGGGTGCAGCTCCATTGCTGCAGTGTTACGGACAGGCAGTTCTCCTGGCTTGGTTCATCGCTTCTCCGCGCCTTCCCAAGATCCCTTGGCGGACCTCAGTGACGTAAATGCGGATACGCTCCCCTCACAGTGGCGGGACCGCGCTGGCTTATCCAGCTTCTCTATCAAGTGCCTAGTGCCGACCATGGCCGGCTGCACACCTGTCTCCGTTCGATATTTGATTTTGTTGACACCCCCCATGCCTAAAGGCAGGGGATTCTTGGTTCGGCAACCACTGCGCCGCCTCCGAAGAATTGGCGTCTTACACGATTTCCCCAAGCGTGAATTCCCGTGTGCCCCACGGTACAAGTTGTCCGGCTTCACTTCGTGCCGCGGCTGTCGCGCGTCTGCCGGCTGATCGTCGACAGGCCACGATATACCGTGCTGAGGTCGATATCCTCACCGCGCTTTTCTATGTACTTCTCGAGCTTGCGCTTCACACGCTGCAGAGCATTATCTATGGACTTAACATGGCGATTGAGTTCCACCGCAATCTCCTGATAAGATTTGCCATCGAGATAGCTCATGAGAACCTTCCACTCGAGATCGGACAGGATTTCCTCCATCTTCTTCTCGATGTCGATGAACTCCTCCCGGCTGATGACCAGCTCCTCCGGATCAGATACCCGGGCACCAGCCAGCACATCGAGCAGCGTACGGTCGGAATCCTCATCGTAGATTGGCTTGTTCAGCGATACATATGAGTTGAGCGGTATATGTTTCTGCCTCGTTGCCGTCTTTATCGCAGTGATGATCTGCCGGACGACGCACAGCTCGGCAAAAGCCCGGAACGATGAGAGCTTATCATTGCGGAAATCACGAATCGCCTTGTAGAAGCCGATCATGCCCTCCTGGATGATATCATCCCGATCCGCACCTATCAGAAAATAGGAACGAGCCTTGCCGCGCACAAAATTCCGGTATTTCGCTATCAGGTACTCAAGAGCATCCTGGTCATCATTATCCTTGATGGCCAGAAGCAGTTCCTCATCCGTGAGCCCTGCATAGGCGCTGTTTACTACTTCTTCTTTTGCTTCGTTTAGTGTTGCATCTGCTTCCATTGCACTTTCCCCTTTACCGAAAAGCACCTTAAAACTCTTTATTAATTTTTACCCTGTAAAAATTATAACGCCTGCAGTTTGCATAGTCAAGTTGTCCCTAAAACCTAAAAACTATTTTTATACCATGTTACAATATGGTAAACGTTATCCTCGCATATTTAATCAGTGTATCTCATTTTTCCTTATTTTTCTGCCGCCTTTGCCGCAAAGACTCATACATCAATAGCGAACCGGCCACCGAAGCATTGAGCGAGTTGATGCGGCCGACCATGGGCAGGCTCACGAGGAAATCGCAATTCTCGCGCGTCAGGCGGCTCAGTCCCTTGCCCTCGCCCCCGACGACGAGCACGAGCGGTCCCGTCAGGTCTGCCTCCGTGTAGTCCTTCTCGCCCGCCATATCAGCACCGGCCACCCAGAAGCCCTTTTCCTTCAGCTCCTTCAGCGTCTGCACGATATTGCCGATGCGCGCGACCGGCACGTATTCGATGGCACCGGCGGAGGTCTTCGCCACCGTAGCATTCAGCGGCACGGAGCGACGGCGCGGTATGAGCACGCCCGCGATGCCAGCGGCATCAGCCGTGCGCAGCAGGGCCCCCAGATTGTGCGGGTCCTCGAGGTCATCGAGCAGCAGCAGGATCGGCGGCTCCGGCCGCGCCGCAGCCTGCGCCAGGATATCCGACAGCTCGGCATAGGCCACGGGCGCGACGTAGGCCAGCACGCCCTGATGACGATGGCCGGCCGCGGCCTGCTCGATGCGCTGGCGCGCCACGTACTCGATCGGTATCTGCCGCTCATGGGCCAGACGCTCGATCTCGCCGATGGAGCCCAGGTGGTCGCCCTGAGCCACGAGCAGCTTGTTGATGCCGCGGCCGGACCGCAGTGCCTCCGTGACCGCATTGCGGCCTACGAGGACATCGGGCGGCAACTCCTGCGGCTCTGTCGGCCGCGGACGTGACTCCGGTGCCGATGCGGCTGGCCGGCTGGCCGGTCTCTCCGGACCATCAGACCGCCGCTTGCGTCCTTTCGCCTCCGCCCAGCGGTCATCGTGCGGACGCCGCGCAGACGGACGCCGCGACTGGCGTTTTTTCTCCCTGTCCATCCCCATATCAATCATTCTCCCGCAGTTTCATCATTTCCGCAAAATGGCCACAGGTCATATCACCCTCGGGGCAGCGTCCGGTATTGACGCAGCTCGCGCCCGCATTGTGGAACAGCGTCGGCGCCACTTTCTTGACCTCGGCCAGCATGAGGTTGGCCATCTCGCGGATCTCCCACTGCGCGCGATAGCAGCAGCGCAGATTGAAGAAATGCAGCAGGCTGCGCGCATTCATCGTGACGAGGATCTTCGTCTCCGTAGCATTCGCCAGGACATAGCGGGCATCTTCCTTCGGTATGCCCATGTCCGTCAGTTCATCGTAGGTCTGGCGGATCTGGGCGATTAGCGCATCGTATTTCGCCTTCGCCTCCGGATTCGCAGCGATCGTCGGCGGCGTGATGTACTGGAAGCCATGAGCCGCCACGTAGCGCTGCGACTGCTGATCATAGGAGGCGATGCGATGGCGCACGAGCTGATGCGTCAGCACGCGCGATACGCCCTCGATGCCGAACGTGAACGATACATGCTCGATGGTCGAAGCATGGCCCAGCTTCACCATCTTCTTCACCATCTGCCTGACTTTTTCATCCGAAAGCCGCTCCGCCAGCTCCTCAGCGCCACTGGCTGAGTAGCAGAGCCGCGCTGCCATGGCCACGACGCGCTCCGGCTCGGGGGTGTAGTCCAGCAGTTTGACCTTTATCATCTTATCCCTCTGTTTCCCTGTCAATTCTTACCTTTCTGCCGCTCGGCCAGCATGGCCCGGGCGATGTACTCGAACGAAGCCTCCGCGATATCGTACAGACGCTGATTCTGCTCCGAGAGGTACAGACTGCCTAGCAATGCCTCGAAACCCGTGCTCGAATGATAGATGGCGACCGTCGTTGCCCGTGGCGCATGGCTTTTGGCATTGCGTCCGCGCCGGTATATGCCCTTCTCCTCATCCGTCAGCATCGACTCGATGCCCTTGTAGGCCCGGGCCTGCCAGACAGCCGATACGATCTGCGCACTGAACTCATGCAGTGCCCGCACCTTCGCCTGCTCATAGGACAGCAGCCGCGTGCGCACGAAAAGATGGAAATACGCATCGCCGACATAAGCCAGCACGAGCGGCGACAGCTGCTTCACGTCGATGCTGTCATAGCGCTGGGCCACGCCGCCGCTGCCATCGGGCTGGAACATCATATCGACCAGCATCTGGAAATGCTCGAACTTCATGCTTTCTTCCACCGTACTCCCTGCGGCGTATCCTCGAGGATCACACCAGCCTCTTTCAGCTCGTCGCGGATCTTGTCCGCCAGCGCCCAGTTCTTCGTCTGACGCGCCTCCTGACGCAGACCGATGATGATATCCATGAGTTTGTCGGCAAAGCCATCATCGACGCCAGCTGCCTGCTGCTCGAATATGCCGATGACCTCCGCCATATCGTGCCATACACCAGCTGCCTTGGCAAAGCCCTCTTTGTCGAACGGCGTGCCCTCGCTCGTCACGGCCTTATAGTATATGTTCAGTTCCTTGGACAGGGCGAACATCTGGCTGATGGCCAGCGCCGTATTGAAATCATCGTCCATAGCGGCGCAGAACTCGTCCTTCAACTTGTCTGCCGCCTCGGCCAGCCCCTGAGCCGTATGGGCATCCGTTCCCTGCTTATCGGCCTGGCGGGCCTCCAGCTCCGCGACATACTCCTGCGTATTCTGCAGCCGGCCGAGGCTCGTCTGGGCCTCCTTCAGGCGCTCATCAGAGAAATCGAGCGGGCTGCGGTAATGCGTCTGCAGGATGAAGAAGCGAATGACCTCGCCCGGATACTGCTGCAGGATATCTTTGACCGTGAAGAAGTTGTTCTTCGACTTTGACATCTTCTCATTCTTGATCGTGATGAAGCCGTTGTGCAGCCAATAATGGGCGAAGCAATGCGTATCGCCCAGCGCGGCCTGCGACTGTGCGATCTCATTCTCATGATGCGGGAATATGAGGTCGCTACCGCCGCCATGGAAATCGAACGAGCGGCCGAGGTACTTCAGCGACATGGCCGAGCACTCGATATGCCAGCCCGGACGTCCCTTGCCCCAGGGGCTGTCCCACGACGGCTCGCCCGGCTTGGCTGCCTTCCAGAGCGCGAAATCCATCGGATGATGCTTGCGCGGATCCACCTCGATGCGCGCACCAGCCTGCATATCGCTGAGCTTGCGGCCGCTGAGGCGCCCATAGGGAGCGAACTTCTCAACGCTGTAGAATACATCGCCATTGTCGAGCGCATAGGCATAGCCTTTGTCGACGAGCGTCTGCACGAGATCGATGATGGACTGCATGTTCTCGCTGACGCGCGGATACTTATCGGCCCGGCGCACATTCAGGGCATCCATCGCCTCGAAATACGCCTTGATATAGCGGCCCGATATATCGGCCCAGGTCACGCCCTCTTTGTTGGCCGTATTGATGATCTTGTCATCGACATCGGTAAAGTTCTGCACATAATGGACCTTGTAGCCCTTCTTAGCGAAATAGCGCCGGATCGTATCCCAGGTCACGAACGGACGGGCATTGCCGATATGCGGATGATTGTACGGCGTCACGCCGCAGCAGTAGATGCTGACCTCGCCCGGTTTGAGCGGCTTGAACTCCTCTTTCTGACGTGTCATCGTGTTATATACTTTGAGCATTTTTATCCTCCAATATCTTTTCCAGCTTCGCGATGCGTTCCTGGAGCGCATCGATCTCCTGCTGCATCTTGCGACGCTCGTCCTCCTCCGGATCCGGAAGCATATCATGGTCGAGATCGACATCATACTCATCCTCGATCGTGGCCAGATCCTCATCGGTCATCGTAGCAATCTGCTGAGCCCGCCTGATATCCTCCTCATTGTGGACCCGATGCCCATGCATGACAACGATGCGCCCCGGGATGCCTACGACAGTGGCATAGGCGGGCACTGCATGCAGCACGACCGAGCCGGCACCGATCTTCGCATGATCGCCCACCGTGAACGAGCCGAGCACCTTCGCCCCCGATGCCACGACAACATTGTTGCCGATTGTCGGATGTCGCTTGCCCTTCTCCTTGCCCGTACCGCCCAGCGTCACGCCCTGATAAAGGGTCACATTCCGTCCGAGCTCCGCCGTCTCGCCGATGACGATGCCGGTGCCGTGGTCGATGAACAGCCCCTCGCCGATCGTGGCACCGGGATGGATCTCGATGCCGGTCAGGAACCGCCCGAACTCCGATATGAGCCGCGGCAGTATCACCCAGCCGCGCTTATACAGCGCATGCGACATGCGATGCAGCCATATGGCATGAAGTCCCGGGTAACACAGCAGTACCTCGAGGACATTGCGCGCGGCCGGATCGCGCTCGAAAACGACTCGTATGTCGCGGCGCAGACGGGAAAACATCTTCATAGTTTCAACTCTCCTAAGCAGGCCCGAGCCAAATGAAATACGATTATCCTTTTATTGTAGCAAACAACCCGCACGATGTCTACCGTACCAGCCCCTTATCTCCGGCCCACGGAACAAACCGCACCTCACGGAGCTCAAACCGTCTCGAGGCCAGCCACTGCGTAGGACGATATGCCCTCCTCGGTGCCGGTGAAGCCGAGTTTTTCCTCTGTCGTCGCTTTCACATTCACCTGATCGAGCTCGATCCCCAGTACTCCGGCGATATTCTCGCGCATCTGCGCGATATGACCGGCCATCTTCGGACGCTGGGCGACGATCGTCGCATCGATATTGCCGACGCGATAGCCCTTTTCCCGGATCAGCCGCCCGACCTCCGCCAGGAGCTTCATGCTGTCCGCGCCCTCATAGGCCGGATCTGTATCCGGGAAATGCTGCCCGATATCCCCCAGAGCCGCCGCGCCGAGCAATGCGTCCGCGATCGCATGCAGCAGCACATCAGCATCCGAGTGCCCGAGCAGCCCCTTCTCATGCGGAATCTCTACGCCGCCGATGATGAGCCGGCGCCCTACGACTAATCGATGCACATCATATCCCATACCGAATCTGGTCATTTCTGTCCCTCCTGTCGCGTACTATCCTTCAGCTTCTGCCAGGCCTCAACCAGTCCGGCCCGCGTTCTCTCTGCCGCCTGCTGTACCATATCGGACAGCGGCTGCTGCTGGCGCAGGAAAGCCTCTGCCACGATGATATCCTCTGGCGTCGTGACCTTTATATTGCTGTAGTCGCTCTGCACCACCCGGACCTCGCCGCCGGCGTGCTCGACGAGACTCGCGTCATCGGTCCCGAGGAATCCATCATCGAGTGCACGCTCATTGGCACGCTCCAGCACCTCGCGGCGGAATCCCTGCGGCGTCTGTATCTCCCAGAGGCGGCTGCGGTCCGGCGTCGACTCGACGAGCCCGTCCTCGCCGACGACCTTGATCGTGCTCTTCGCCGGCACCGCAGCCACGGCTCCGCCGCAGCTCCGCGCCGCGGCGATGACATCTTTGATCGTCTTCACCGATACGAACGGCCGCGCCGCATCATGGACGAGCACGATATCGGCTGCCGCAGCCACGCACTGCAGCCCGTTGTAGACGGAATACTGCCGCTCGCTGCCACCCTCGACGACCTTGCAGGGCCGGAGTCCGGACGTACGGGCCAGCAGCCGCCGCGTGTCTATGATTTCATCAGCTCCGACCACGATGATGAGTTCGCCGATCTCCTCTATTTCTGAGAACCGCTTCAGCGTCCGCACGAGCATCGGCTGGCCGGCCAGCTCGAGGAACGCCTTGTTCAGCCCGAGATGCATGCGCTTCCCCTGCCCGGCCGCCGGGAAAATTGCTGATACCATATGTCTCCTCCGCTTCTATGCAAGAAGAGCCGTCCGCATCCATGGACAGCTCCCCCCTTATTCAATGACGAATCTTTACTTTTTCATTTTGGCGAATATCATGCGTCCCGCCGAGGTCTGCAGGGCCGACGTGACCTCCACATCAAGCGTTTCCCCGATATGGCCATGGCCATCCTCTATGACGATCATCGTGCCGTCATCGAGATAGGCGACGCCCTGTCCCGGCTCCTTCCCCGACTTCACGACGCTGACGCGCATCGACTCGCCCGGTATGACGACCGGCTTCACGGCGTTTGAGAGATCGTTGATGTTCAGGACCTCCACGCCGCGCAGCTTTGCGACCTTGTTCAGGTTGAAATCATTCGTCAGGATCTTGCCGCCCGTCTCCTGCGCCAGGCGCACGAGCTTCGAATCGACCTCGCTGATATCGTCGTAGTCACGGCTCGTGACCTCTACCTTGACGCGACGCGATTCCGTCCGTATGCGCTGCAGGATATCGAGACCGCGCCGCCCGCGCGTGCGCTTCAGCGAGTCCGAGGAGTCAGCGATATGCTGCAGCTCCTCGAGCACGAAAACCGGTATCAGGAGCGTCCCCTCGATGAAACCAGTGTCACATATATCGGCAATGCGCCCATCGATGATGACGCTCGTATCGAGGATCTTGTAGCCCGGGGCCGCCGGTTTGGCAGCCGCGCCGGGCAGAGGCTCCTTGTCGGCATTGTTGCGGGCGTCCTTGTTCTTGACGAGCTCATGCGTGAGCCGTGGCAGAAAATCGAATACCCCCGTGATCTCCTTGCGCTTGCGGATCGTGATGATGATGCCCAGGTAGCCCAGCACGAGGCTGAATATCACAGGGATGTAGTCCCCCACGATAGGTATCTTGGAAAAAGAGCTGCCCAATAAATTAGCGATTATAAGTCCGATTGCGAGGCCGATGACCCCGGCGATCACATCATGGATCGGCGTCTTATTCAGCTGTTCCTCGACCCAATGCGTGAAAAGATGCAGCTTCCCTATCAGGAATGACGAAATAAGCCAGCCCACGACACCACCCAGCAGAGCACCGAACAGTATGCAGAGCAAACCCGCCAGCGTTATCTTGAATAGCCCCATATCCTGATTCAGGACCTCCGAGCCGATCTGCGTCAGCACCGGGCTGGCCAGACTCAGCAATGCCCCGCCAGCGATGGCCATGAACAGGATGATGAAGAAACGAAGAACCTTATCTAGTATCATTTTCTCCCCCCTCTCGTCTGGATAAATCGGAATAAAATAAAAAACCAGACAGGATATATTTTATAATATTCTGTCTGGTGTTGTCAATAAAACACACATCGTTCAATGTTTCTTGCCATTATGCATCAATATGTCATTCATCCACATCTCGACTTCATCGGCCGGCTTACCCACGGCATATACGAGTTCACTTACAACGATCTGTTTGGCCAGATCCGCCAGACGCCGCTCTCCCGAGGAAATCTTGCGTTTGCGGTCCTGAATGGTCAGGTTGCGCAGCACAGCCGCCACATCGCAGATATCACCGGACTTCATGCGGTCCAGATTGGCATGGAACCTCTTGTTCCAGCTGCCAGCAGCCCGTTCCGGCTTATCCTCGAGCACATCGCGGACTTCCTGTACTTTCGCCTCCGGAATCACATCCCGCAGGCCGATATTCTCTGCATTGTCCGTCGGTATCATGACCTTCATGTTGCCCATGGGCATACGCAGGACATAGTACGACTTTTCCTCACCCTGCACATCACATTTCTCAATGGCTGCTATCTCGCCTGCACCATGCATCGGATAGACGACCCTGTCACCTATATGCAACAAGTACACACCCCCTTGATCAAGAAATCAACTTCATATATCCATTATATCATAAAATAGAAAAATGTAAATAAAAATATGTATTATAGCACATACGACTATATACGTCAACCTCAAATATCACTTTTTTTCGTAAACGATATCCAATCCCCTGACCCGGACAAAAAGGCAAAAAAATCCCGCTGCGAGGCTATCCACGATCTCGCAGCGGGTATCGGCAGCATCAGCTGCCAAGGGGAATGGAAATTGAAAAGAGAAAAGAAAATTTAGGGGGTAGGGAAAATATATTGGAAACTGAGGATGAAGTTTTCACCACTCAAGTATTCCCGTAATAAGCATCACACCAGCTTCTCGTATTCAGCAGCAGCCAGTATGAATGGTCCGAGCCCTTTCGGCTCGTTCGTCACAATCGGCTCGCTCATATAGTAAGCGAACGAGCCATCGCGCTCGCCATAGGCCTTGGTCGGCTTGCCGCCGAGTCCGGCCACATAGCAGATCTTATTCAAGCATATCGTATTCATCGGCGTCTCGGTGATGAATTCATCGAGCAGGCCCTGATAGCTGAGTTTCGCGAAATCACGCATGCTCTCCGGCAGGAATCCCAAACGCACGCCCTTAAACAGCGTATAGGCGATCATGCAGGAGCCAGACGCCTCGACATAGTTGCCCTTACGGTCGCCGCAATCGAGCACCTGATACCAGACATGCGAATCCTTGCTGGCGACTTTGATGAGTGCCTCCATCGTCTCATTCAGTATCTTGATGATCTGATCGCGATACTGGTTGTCCTCCGGCAGCACCTCGAGCGTATCGACGAGGGCCATGCAGTACCAGCCCATCGAGCGGCTCCAGAAATGCTTCGAAAGTCCGGTGACCGGATTGGCCCAAGGCTGCTTGCGGGCATCATCATAGGCATGATACAGGAGGCCGGTCTTCGGATCGAGCGTATGACGGCGCGCGATGATGAACTGACGTGCGATATCATCATACTCGACCGGATCCTGAGTGAACTCGTGTACATATTTCGCGTAGAATGTCGCGCCCATGTAGAGCCCGTCGAGCCATATCTGCTCCGGATAGATTTCCTTGTGCCAGAATACGCCTTCCTTCGTACGCGGATGATTCTCGATCTGGCTACGCAGCAGCTGCAAAGCCAGCTTGTATTTCTCTTCATGTGTGGCCTGATATACGGTAAGGAGTATCTTGCCGTTATTCAGATGATCGATATTATACTCGTCGACGCGGTAGCCCCGGATAGAGCCATCATCATGTACGAACGTATCGGTGCAGGACTTGATGAAGTCAAAATATTTCTCTTCACCAGTCTCACGCCAAACCTCGGCAATACCATCGAGTGTCAGGCCGAATTCATAAGCCCAGTAGCTTGTCAGATCCGTATGACGGGCTATGACCGAATCAGCCATCCATTGCGAGTATCTCTTCATTAAGATTATCCCCTATCTCTGCCTGCGGCAGATAAAATATCCTGACCCCCGGGCGGGCCGGAGAACTTCCGGCCCTTTCCCAGAGCCATTGCAAAACCATTGCAGATGAATCAGTTGTTAGCCGGAGCTGCCTCAGCACTGTCATGCTTGATGACGTTGTTATGACCGAAGCACTGCTCATATTTCCAGCCCGTCAGAGCCTCGACAGCCTTGCGGGTCTCCGGAGTGACGTCAGCCATGCTGCCGCCGTTGCGGATGCGATGGACCTCATCGACGAGGAGCTTATGGTTCTCTTTCGTGAGCTTGAGGTTACGGGAGATGAGCCAGATGACTACGCAGAGGACGATAGGTACGACGATCGTCATGATCAGGACACCATCGATAGCGCTGGCCGTCTGCTCGCCGGCACCTTTCTGGAAACCGAAGGCAGCGAGGCCGACGCCGAGGAGGAAGCCCTCCATAGCGGATGCGACTTTGGAAAGAAGACCATTGACACCAGTGAAGATACCCTCGCGACGCTCCATCGTGACAGCCTCATCGATATCAGCCATGAACGGGAGCTGGAATACTGGTATGTAATCCGCGCCTGCCTTACCGATATTGTTGATGATGGCCAGGATGGTCAGCCAGACGATGACCATATGCTCCTCCATGCCGACATGGCCGACATACAGGGCATAGTAGCCGACGAGGGAAGCTGCTACGATGACAGCGACGACGCGGAAAGCGAACGGGCCGCCATAGCGATAGCACAGCGTGATGAAGATCGCCAGAGCGATGAACGAAACCAGGGTAGAAACCGAAGTGATGACCGAAGTAGCACTCTTCGTCAGACCCAGGGCATAGACGACGTAGTAGGTGAACACGCCGGCTGCCAGGTTCTTATAGATACCGATGAAGAGCATCATGCCTGCATGCAGGCGGAAAGCACGGATACGCATGGAAGCGAAGACGTCGTTGACGAGCTTCAGCAGGACGTGATGAACAGAGCCCATCTTATCCGTATAGTGGATATCCTCCGGTGCACGCTCGAATGTCAGGAAGTAGACAACGAGCAGGGAAAGCGAAGTAACTATAGCGTAGGAAAGACCGGTGTAGAAGTAGGCATCGATATTGCCCTCGCCCATCTGCTTGAAGAAGAACGCCGGGAACAGCAGGGCGATCGTCGAAGCGAACGTGCCGCAATACTGTTTTGCTGAAACGAGCTTCGTCTTCTCGGAAGCGATCTGGGTCATCTCGGCCGGCAACGTCGGGCCCGGAACCATGACCATCGTGAACGTCATCTCATACAGCATGTTCGCGATGAGGTAGAACGTGAAGCTGTGGCCCGGAGTCCAGAGTATCGGATAGAAGATCAGGACCAGAGGTACGCCCAGCAGTATGAAGAAATGGCGACGACCGAATCTCTTACCGATAGAGGTACGTCCAAAGTTATCTGAAATAAAGCCCATGACCGGGTTGCCGACTGCATCGACAAGACGGGCAATCGTAAAAATAAGTCCAGCCTGTACCGGCGGAATATCGCAGGCCGATGTGTAGAACAGCATCAGGAATGCTGAGGACAAAGCCTGAGTACCGCCACCGAGGAAGTTCAGGCAGGCATAGCCCAGAACGTTCCACCAGGTAACCTTTCTTGCTTTCATTATCCTTTTCCTCCTAAACAATAAAACGAAATCTTAGTGATATAAACCGATTTACATCAGACAACACAGCCTGTCACTGAGCATCGAGCTGCTCGCTGTACGTCTGTACGCCATCGGTCTGGCGAACTCCGTTTATAACGACGTTCTGATAGGTCAGGTTCTTTACATTCTCCAGGACCGCGCCGCCCTGCACCCCTCTGATATCCATGTCCTTGAAGGTCACGTTGGTAATCGGCGAGTCGGCAAAACCGCGGAGATAGAACGGATACTGGGCATCGATCGTGCCACCGGGCTTCGTCCGGAAGCCGTCGATCGTCACATTGCGCAGCGTCGGCAGATGCTGGCCGTTGCGCCCCTCCTCATAGAAGAAGTTGCAATGCACGACCGCCAGCCGTGATTTGTTGACGACGGAATTGCGCACATAGACATTCTCCATGAGGCCGCCCCGCTTGGCGTTCGTCTTGAATCTTATCGGATAGTCGAGGTTCGGACTATCGAAGTTGTTGTCCTCCGCGAAAATATTCCGCGCTCCACCCGATATCTCGCTGCCGATCGTGACGCCGCCATGTCCGTTGCTGAACTCATTCCTACGGATCACTACATTCTCGGTGGGGACGTTGATGCGCCGCCCATCCTGATTGCGGCCGGATTTGATGGCTATGCAGTCATCTCCAGTCTGGAAGTAACAATCCTCGATCAGTACGTTCTTGCACGACTCCGGGTCAACACCGTCGTTATTGTAGAGGTTGGTTTCGACGTGGATCCCCTTCACCAGCACATTCTCGCACAGAACAGGATTGACTTCCCAGAACGGAGAATTCGCGATATGCACATCTTTCACCAGCACATTGCGCGAGTGATAGAACTGAATGAACGGCGGACGCAGCGTCGAGAGCCGGTCATCGAAGATTCTCTTCTCCGGTTCGGTCTCGGCCACATTATGAGCGAACAGACGCTCACGCTGCACCTGCTGGTCAGCTTCACCGAAATAACCGAATTTCCACGGCATCCAGTTGAACTCATCAGCACAGCCATTCAGCGTACCAGTTCCTGTCACGGCTATATCTTCCGCACCATTCGCATAGATGAACGGTGAGAAATTCATTAGTTCTACGCCCTCCCAGCGGCTGAACCGCACGGGATAGTATTTATTCGACTTGTTGCGCATGAAGCGCAGCTCGGCTTTATCATTCAGATGAAGCTCGACGCCCGACTTCAGCTCCAGGGCTCCGGTATAGTAGACGCCCTCCGGCACGACGACCACGCCGCCGCCCGCTGCCGCAGCATCATCGATGGCAGCCTGGATGGCCCGGCCCGAGAACGGAACGGTATGCGTGTTGCGGATGAGCTTCTTAGCCAGATAAGCTTTATCTGCCTTCATCTCCGTCTTCGTGCCCTTGTACGGACCATCCGGATGCGTGAAGTACTCTTCTTCCTCTATGGAAACCAGGCCGGCGTACTTATCGCTCGTTATATCGAAGCTGCTTGTACCATGCTGCGTATCGACAGCCTCGCATTTCTCTACGATCTCATCGTACAGCTTCTGATTCCAAGTAAACTCCATTTTATCGGCCTCCACTTTTGTCTCTCTTGTTTTGCTATATATAGTGTATCATTTTCACTCATTCTATCGTAGAGAATATTTTTAGCCAAATCTTTAACTTTTATAGCAAAAAAAAAGTACCAGACTATGAATTGTCATAATCTGGTAACGCAGAACCCTATAGTTATTAATTTATTATATTAAAAAATAAAGGTCATCTATCGTCATGCCAGCTCCGCCTTGCGGGGACGCAGGAAAAGCTGAGTCAGCTGCTGGCGCGGGTCGGCCTTGTCATAGATGATACGGTAGACCGTCCGGCAGATCGGCAAATCCACCGAGTACTTCTCACCGAGGCGGACGAGCGCCTCTACGGTGCCGACGCCCTCCGCCAGTTTCGTAAACGGGCGCTTGCGGATGAGATCCTCACCGAAGCGGCGGTTATTGCTGTACTCCGAGAACAGCGTCGCCTGATAGTCACCGAGATGCGACAGCCCGTATACCGTCATCTTGTCGCCGCCCATGGCCTCGACGAGGCGCGACAGCTCGCGCGTGCCGCGGGCCATCAGCGCCCCCTTGAGGCTCGTATAGCCGAAGCCGTCCAGCATGCCGGCTGCGAGACCGATGACATTCTTCGCGGCGGCACCGATCTCCGTGCCGAGCAGATCCTCCCCATAGTAGAACCGGATCAGCGGGCTCGCGAAGAGCGCCGCCGTGCGTTTCGTCAGCTCCATATCCGGCGAAGCGATGACCATGCAGTTCGGGATGCCCTGCACGAAATCCTGTACATGACCCGGCCCGACCCATACAGCCACCGGCTGGTCCGCACCGAGCTCCTCCCGGACGACCGTCGTCAGACGCTTGCCCGTGGACTGCTCGAGCCCCTTCATGCAGAGCACCAGCGTCTTACCCGTGAGGGCTGCTCCGGCGATATCCCGCAGCTGACGGCAGAAGCCGCGCAGCTGCTGGGACGAAATAGAGATGACGACCGTGTCAGACCAGCGCAGAGCCGCGTCGAGGTCGTCCGTCAGACGGACCGAGGACGGCAGCTCGAGATAGGCGTTGCGGTGCTCCTGCTGCAGCTCCTGCAGATGACGGGAGCCCGGCCGCCCCCAGAGCAGGGTCTCATGGCCGATATGGTCCGCGTACCAGGCATGGAAAGTGCCCCAGCGGCCGCAGCCGAGTACCATCACATGCTGGCGCGGTGCGGTAGTCTCGCTCATGCTGATACCTCCGTTTTCACTCCGGTCAGGTCACGCACGATCTCGCCCGCCATGATGAGGCCGGCCACCGACGGCACGAACGATATGCTGCCCGGCACAGCCCGCCGGCGGTCGCAGTTGCGCGCCGAGCCCGGCGGACAGATGCAGTTCTTGCCACAGCCGCTCTGACGCACCTCGCGCGGACGCTCCCGCGAGTAGACGACCTTGAGCTTCTTGACATGATGCTCCTTGAGCTTCTTGCGCATGACCCGCGCGATCGGATCGACGCAGGTCTTATAGATATCCGTGACCTCGAACAGCGACGGGTCGAGCTTGTTGCCGGCGCCCATGCTCGATATGATCGGTATGTGGCGCTTCTGGCACTCGAGGACGAGGTCGATCTTGGCCGTCACCGTATCGACGGCATCGGCCACATAATCATAGCTCCCACGGAAGAATTCATCTGCTTTATCGGGCAGATAAAAATCATTGATGCATTCGACCTCGGCCTTTGGATTGATTGCCAGCACACGCTGCTTCATCGTCTCCGTCTTCGGCTGCCCCACCGTCTCTGTCGTCGCATGGATCTGGCGATTGATATTCGTCAGGCATATGAGATCGTTATCGATGAGCACGAGATGGCCGACGCCGGCCCGCGCGAGCCCCTCCACTACGAACGAACCCACACCGCCGATACCGAACACAGCCACCGTAGCTGTCGCCAGACGAGAAAGCCCCTGCTCACCAAGCAGGAGCTCCGTCCGAGAGAATCTGCCTAACCCGCTCACTGATCCTTATCCTTTCTTTCAGACATATCCGGAATGATGCGGAATGCCGGCCGGGCCGCCGGCGTCGAGTGCCGGTCGGCGGCTGCATCATGGCCAGTCCCCGCTTCATGACTATGGTTCATGAACGAAGGCATCTCGACGGTGAATGTCCTGGCCCCGCCCGAGGCCGGGGCTGCTGCCGCTGGAGCCGGCGCTGGCTGAGCTGCTGGAGCCGACTGAGCCGGCTGCGCTGCGCTCCGGACCTGAGGCTTCGCCGGCTGCGGCTGGACCGGAGCCGCGGGCCGCTGCACCCGGGCGGTTGCCGGCCGGACCACCGGACGCGGCGCAGCCGCACCTACTCCGGCATCCGACTCGAAATCCGTAGCGATGATCGTCGCATCCGCACTGCCCTTCATATCATCATCAATGACGACGCCGAATATGATGTTGACCTCTTCGCTCGTCACCTGCGTGATATACTCACTGACCTCGCCGACATCCTCCATCGTCAGCGAATCGTCCGTCGTGATGTTCAGGATCACGCCGCGCGCGCCATTGATCTGCCGGTCGGTCAACTGGCTTCTCGCGGCTTCCTTCACGGCCTCGAGCGCCGAGCGGTCGCTGTGGCCGATGCCAAGCAGGGCATCCGACTCCTCGCTCTGGCGGAATATCGTAGTGATATCGGCGAAGTCGACATTGATGACGCCCGTCGTCAGTATGAGCCCTGTCAGGCCGCGGATTGCCTGCATGAGCACGCCATCAGCCACCTTCAGCGTCTCGACCATGCTCAGCCGCTGATTGCCCGGCAGCTTGAGCAGATTGTCATTCTCGACCGCTATGAAAGCATCCATCTGCTGCTTCATATAGGAAATGCCGGTCAGTGCGACCTTGCGCTTGCGCGTCCCCTCGAATTTGAACGGGATCGTCGTCACGCCGACGGAAAGGACACCGGCTTGATGTGCGAGCTCGGCCACGATCGGGGCTGCGCCCGTACCCGTGCCACCGCCCATAGCTGCCGTTATGAATACGAGATCGACACCGTTCAGTGCATCCGCGATGGCACTCTTCGCCGCATTGGCCGCCTGCTCGCCGATCGCCGGCTTGTTGCCCGTACCGAGGCCATGCGTGAGCTGCTCGCCGATCTGTATCGTCTCGATGCCGACATCGCGCAGTTCCTTCAGAGCCGCGGCATCCGTATTGATACCCACGAGACCGATATCGGGATCGGCATGCTCATGCATGCGCAGCAGCACCTTGTTGCCGCCGCCGCCGACACCGAAAACCTTTATCTTTATCTTGGGCTTCTTTATCATCTCGTCCTGTGTTGCCATGGGGCACGTCCTCCCGCTATATTTACTCATTCGTTGCCGTCAGTTCATGATCCTGGCGCGCTGAAACAGCTGCTGACCCTGTCTCTCTCCGTGCTTTCAGAAAAGAAAAAGCGGGGCATTTGCTCGCCCCGCTCTCTCCCCCTCTCAGTTGCTTTTCCACAAGATCAGCTGAAAAGAAACACCGCTAAACAGGCCAAAAGGATCTTCAGGCTATCCAGCTTCACGCTAACACTTCCCTCTGACAACAAAAAAGCTGGTGCTAGACGTATACAACGCCATTCACTAGCTATGATTATACACTCATAGCCAATTTTTTTCAACCGATTTATTTAGGCAAAACGATCGGATCAGACAATGCCCGTCAGCATGTAGAACGCTATGCAGGCGAAAGGTACCAGGAACTTCAGTCCCATGACGACCGCGATATCGAAATAGCTCTCGCGATGCGTCAGGCCGCAGATCGCCAGCAGCGTGACCAGAGCGCCGCAATGCGGCACCGGGTCGATACCGACCGAGGCGATAGCAACGATGCGGTGCAGGACCTCGAGCGGGATGCCGGCCGCCTGAGACATCGCCATCCACTGGTCACCGAGCATCGACAGCGCGATGGTCAGACCGCCCGAAGCCGAGCCGGTGATGCCTGCCATGATATTCGTCGTGATGACCGCCGACATGAGCGGTCCGAACGAATCCGCGATCCCGATCAGGGCATCCGTGACCGGCTGGAACCCCGGCATGCTCGTCACGACGCAGCCGAAGGCATAGCCCGAGGCCACGTTGAGCACCGCCGTGCCCGAGGTCAGGGCCGCGTAATTGATCGGTGCCAGGAATCCATCCATGACGATGAAACGCTTGCGTGCGATGAAGGCCGCAACGAACGAACTGATGATGAGGGCCACGCTGATCGACCAGACGGCCGACACCTTGCCGACCTGCGTCGCGAGCAGCGACAGATGCAGCGGCTGCAGAGCCTCCAGGCTGGAATCACTCCAATGGAAGCCCCAGCTCCAATGAAACGGATTCGACAGGATCATATTCAGCACGACGACCATGAGCAGCGGCAGCAGTGCCCAGTACCAAGGGATATGAATCTTCGGCTCGCGATGACGCTTGCCGGTCTCCAGGATATGCGTACCATAGCCCTCGCCCTTGGCCTTGAGGACCTTGGCGCGATGGCCGACCCAGCCCCAGCCGATGAGCACGAACAGTAGCGAGGCAAAGAGACCGATGCCCGGTGCTGCCCAGGAGCTGGTCTGGAAATACGACGAAGGGATGATGTTCTGGATCTGCGGCGTGCCTGGCAGCGAAACCATGGCGAACGAGAATATGCCCACCCACAGCGTAGCCGGGAGCAACCGCTTCGGTATATCGGCCTTCTTGAACACGACGCGGCCGAACGGATACATGACGAAAGCCACCACGAATACGGACAGACCGCCATAGGTCAGGGCGCCACATCCCAGCAGCACAGCCAGTATTGCCCGCTTTTCCCCAAGCACTTCGACAATCTTGCCGGCCACCGACGAGGCCAGACCGCCTTTCTCCATGAGCCGGGCGAATACCGCACCGAACAGGAAAACCGGATAGTAGTTCTTCACATACTCTGCCGCCCGTGTCATATAGAGCTCAGAGTATACCGGCAGCACATCGAACATGCTGCCCAATGCTGCCAACCCCGCAAAGAACGGTGCTACCAGGATGATGGACCAGCCTCGATAGGCAAAATACATCAGACCAATCAGGGCTAAGCCTATACAAACCGCTTCCATTAAAACAAAAGACTCCCTTCGCCTGCAGTATGAATTATCACTATACTGCGCACCACATACTATATGATATTTTTATACAAACATACGAGATTTATATTAACATTTCACCCCAGCATTGTCAAATGACTCACACGCAAAAAAGCACCTGATTCACCTGCTGTACAGGCGAATCAGGTGCACATACGGCAAGATCACGCTTGCGCGTCGCCATCCCCCGCAGCCCGCTCTGGGCGCGGCTTCAGGAACAATCCCAGCTGGGTCACAATACAGCCGACGAACATCAGTACACATCCTGTAATCTGGCTCAGACTCATCATCTCGCCCAAGAGCAGCCAGCTCGCGAGAGCGCCGAATATCGACTCGCAGCTCATGAGCACGGCAGCCGGAGCCGGATCGGCATAGCGCTGCCCGACGATCTGCAGCGTGAATGCGATGCCACCGGAGAAGATACCGCTGAACAATATCGGGAAGCAGGCCTCGCCGATGCCGGCCAGCGTCGGCTCCTCGAAGGCCACCATGAACGCGCCCCCTACGATCATGCAGACGAATACCTGAGCCACTGACAGCTCGATATTATCGACATCCTGAGCGAATCGGTCCACGATCAATATCTGGCCGGCCCAGAAGAACGTACTGATGAACAGCAGCACATCACCGAAATTCAGCGTCACCGCACCATGGATGGACAGCATATACATGCCAACCACGGCGATGAAAGCCCCCACCCAGTTCCAGATATGCAGGCGCCGTCCCAGCAGCACCGCTCCGATCGGGACGATGACCATATAGAGCGCCGTGATAAAGGCCGCCTTGCCTGCCGTCGTATAAAGCATCGAATACTGCTGCAGCAGACTGGCGATGATCATCGAGCTGCCCGCCAGAATCCCGGCCCGCCAGCCCGGCTTGTACTGGCCGATGCTCTTCGCGATACGGCGTTGCGGCTGGCCGATCTGCCAGATCGCCAGCAGGAACAGCAGCGACAGCAGGAATCTGGCCCAGGTGAACGTGAACGGCCCCACATGATCCATGCCCTGCATCTGGGCCACGAAGGTAACGCCCCATATAAAGGCCGCCCCCAGCAACATGAGATTTCCCTTCAGTCCTTTGCTCATAAACCACTTCGCCCCTCATATTTATTTCCATAATTATACCCCCAGACGGAGCGGCCTGTCTTTCGCCGTCCGGTCCGGGGGCATCACGTCAGCAGGAATGCTGACCATCCATCGATCCGTATATCACTCGGCTCAACGATACTCGAGGTCACGCGTACCGCGGCGAACCTCCTCAGACACCGGCAGCGACGCCTCATAGCGCCGCACGATGACGGTCGTCGTCATGACACCGGCCAGCAGTATGATGGCTGCCAGCAGCAGGACACGCGCTGCTGACTCATCATCGCTGTCGCCATCGCCGCCGAACAGACCGCCCAGCCCCTCCGTGACCGTGTCAAGCGCTGGACCAAAGCTCTGCACCGCATTGTACGTATTATAGGCCTGCGCAAACGTATTCCAGCCGGCCACGCCCAGATTCATGAGCGACTTATCACGCGCAAAGCTGATCCAAGACTGGATCGTGATGATGATGCCCGTCCCGATCGCCGGCACGATGATCATCAGATAAATCAGACTCGACAGCACACCGATCATAGAAACCGGCAGATAGCCAACCGAGAGCGCGATATAGCCAATGACTATCGCATAGACAAAAGTAAACCCGATCGCCGACTGTATCGCCCCGCACCAAGCCAGCAGCCGGATCCACCCGCCAACCGCCTTGGACTCCGCCCAGACCTTGCCGACACTGCGCGCGTTCATGAAACTGATAACCAGATTCAGAATCATTATACCGATAAGCATTACCATAAAAAACTCCATTCCGCCGCTGTCGCTGGCGGCACAAATAGGAATGAAAACAAAGGTGCGACACTCCTTTATATGTTACAATTACCATAGAGAGGGAGATATCCTACAAAGCACGGGGGGAGGAGTTGCGGATTGTCAACTCTGTTAGACTCAAGTCAGTATAAAAAACAGTGCATGCCCAGCCTCTCAAGCACAAATAAGTGGATCTATGAGACCGTACGCTAACCATTGGCATTGACTTATCGTTTTTTGCTTGGCATGGGCAGGCAATGTCTCCCTTCCACAATGAAAGGAGGATTGTTGACATGAAAATCGTTTACCCCGTTTGTTGTGGCATCGATGTACACAAAAGCTTTCTCGTTGCCACCATCGTGTCCGTGACTAAGCTAAGAACTCTCTCGTATAAGAAAGAACGTTTCTCCACCTTTAACAAAGACCTGCTGCGACTTAAGCTTTGGCTCATTGAAAATAACTGCTATGATGTATGTATGGAATCTACAGGTAAATACTGGATTCCTGTCCTTAACGTGCTGGAACCTGATTTGCACGTCGTCATCGTCAACCCCAAATGGGTCAAAGCCGTCAAAGGCAACAAGGACGATGTAAAAGATTCCAAATGGATCGGCGAGCTTTTCTGTTTCGGCCTCGTCAAGAGCAGTTTCATCCCTAACAGGGAGATACGCATCCTTCGTGAATTTACGCGTTACCGCTATAAACTCGTCACGATGCGCTCCAGCGAGAAGAATCGCTTCCAGAATGGCTTTACCGTTTGCAATATCGCCTTGGATTCCGTAGTCTCTGACATGTTCGGTAAATCTGCCAGCAGAATCACTGATTATCTTCTCACGGACGAGAAACCGGATGCCCAGCACTGCACGACTTTGCTCCATCGCTCTCTGAAAAAGAAAGCTGTCGCTGTCGTTGAATCCATTAAGGGATTTCAGCTCACAGAGGAGCAGAAGTTTCGCATGCTGCAAGTACGCAACCATATGGAGTACCTGCAAACAGCCATTGATTCCCTTGATGACAAGCTGGATTCCCTGGTGAAGCCTTACGCTGCTGCTATCAGGCTCTTGTGCACGATCCCCGGGATGAAACGCGACTCAGCCATTACGGTCATCTCCGAAATTGGCACGGATATGTCGCAGTTCGACTCCTCGAAGAGACTTTGCAGCTGGGCTGGACTGACGCCTGGCAACAACCAATCGGCTGGCAAGAAAAAATCCGTCAGGATTTCCCGCGCCGGAGTCTACATCAAACCAATGCTCGTCCAGGTTGCTCATGCAGCCGTAAAATGCACCAGCCAGCCCTACTACAAAATCAAGTATGAAAACATCTCGCGCCGTCGGGGGAAGAAACGAGCCATCATCGCCATCGCTCGGATGATATTGACTGCTATCTACCACATGTTCCAAACGGGAGAAATGTTCAACCCCAGTGACCTTCGGCAAATTGATATGCCGGAAGAGATCAAAGAGAAACGGACACAGCGGACCATCAGCAAAGCGATTGAACTTCTGAAGCAACAAGGGATCTTATCTAGTACCTTTGTTGCACCATCACACACATAGGTCAAAAAGTCAATTTTTTACCGGCTGAGGTCTATTAAGTTCGGCCATTTTTAGACGCTATCCAAAATCACAAATTTTCACGCTA
>CACXCN010000009.1 GCA_902766095.1 uncultured Selenomonas sp.
GGCATGATTTCACGTTCATCTGGAACAAGCACAGTGCTTTCCAGGACGAAATCATCACTACCTGTCAGGAGCTGCGTCAGGGCTATGCCTCCCCATGCTCTCCATGATCATCGGCCTGTATATGACGCCGCCCCCAGTCCTGCAGCTCGAGCAATATGGGAATCAGCTCCCTGCTTTGCACCGTCAGGTCATAATCCACACGAACGGGACGCTCATCATACATGGTCCGCCGCACGAGTCCATCGCTTTCGAGTTCCTTCAGCGACTGCGCCAGCATCGTATTCGTGATTCCTGCGATGGCCCGGCGCAGTTCCCCGTAGCGCATGGTACCATAGTGGTTCAGCGCGCAGAGGATCAGGATCTTCCATTTGCCGCCGATCAGCTCCAGCACCCGCTTCAGTCCGCAGCCAGCGCCGCCCACCGTTTCGCATATCATTTCTTTTTTCATATCGGTCACCTTGGTCAGTTTTTCCGTACCTGCTAAATAAAAACTGCGTACTTGATAAGTTTTCCATACCATGTATAATAACATTATCAAGAGAAACGAACAAGACAGGGAGTGATCATATGGCCTCAGCTATCATCATCGGTGCCGGCCCGGCTGGCATCTCAGCCGGACTCTACCTGCATCGCGGACTGCCAGCAACCGATATCCGCATCCTGACCAAAGGGGCAGGTACCGGTTCGCTCGCGCAGGCCGGGCTCATCGAGAACTATTACGGACTCGAGGCCCCCATCAGCGGTGCCGAGCTCGAGCGACGCGGCCGGGCCGGGGCCGAGCGCCTCGGTCTGACGATCGCCGAGCGCGAGGTATTCGGTCTGCGACTCAATGACAAGGTGGACGGCTTCCTCGTCGAGACGGACAAAGATACCATGGAAGCCGATGTCGTCATCATGGCTACCGGAGCCGCGCGCGAAAAGCCGCTCGGGCTGCCGGGGCTCGAGGAGCTGACCGGCCACGGCATCAGCTACTGCGCCATCTGCGATGCCTTCTTCTACCGCGGCAAGCCGGTCGGAGTGCTCGGCGCCGGCGACTACGCCCTGCATGAACTCGGCGTGCTCCTGCCGATCGCCGGCGAGGTCAGCCTGTTCACGAACGGAGCCCCGGCACCTGCCGGTGTGCCGACCAGCGTGACGGTATATACCGAGCCGCTGCAGGCTCTGACGCCTGCCCCGGACACCACACCGCATCGGCTCGCAGCTGTCGAGCTGACGAGCGGGCAGACCGTGCCGCTGGCCGGACTATTCATCGCCCTGGGCACCGCCGGCAGTACCATCCTGGCGCGCAAAGCCGGAGCCCTGCTGACGGATGACGGCCGCTCGGTCCGCGTCGACGAGCACATGGCCACGAACATCCCGGGCCTGTTCGCCGCTGGTGACAGCATCGGTGGCCTGCTGCAGGTCGCAAAAGCCGTCTACGAAGGGGCCGAGGCAGGTCTCGCAGCCGTGCGCTACCTGCGCCAGAAATCCCGCCCCCAGAGTTCAACGTAAGATTCGTAAGGAAATACCCCAGATACTATAGAGGAGGTTTATCATGAACAACGTGACCATAACCAAGGATAATTTCAGTGCTGAAGTGTTGCAGGCTCAGGGACCTGTATTGCTCGATTTCTGGGCTGACTGGTGCGGCCCGTGCCGCATGCTCTCCCCGATCATCGACCAGGTCGCTGCCCAGCACGCCGAGCTGAAGGTTGGCCGCATCAACGTCGATGAGCAGCCTGAGCTCGCCCAGCAGTTCAACGTCATGAGCATCCCGACGCTCGTCCTGTTCCGCGGCGGCAAACCGGTCAACCAGTCTGTCGGCCTGATACCGCCGGAGCAACTCGAGAGCTTCATCGCGCAATAAAGCAAACGAGGCAGCAAGCGCCTTTCCCATTCAAGAGAATGGAAGCGCTTGCTGCCTCGTTTTCCCGCCTCAGAGCGGTTTCTTCGTCGGCACGCCGGCCTTCCTCGGGAAGGCTTTCGGTGTGCTTTTTTGTTTCACAATGTCGATGATGGCCCGCCCGTCATCGAGGCCGGGCAGGTGGACGGGACGGATGGACTTCGTCTCACCGCCGAGTTCGCCGAGAGCGTGATGGGCCTCTTTTTCCTCGACCGCATAGTCGCGTCCCTTCAATGCCAGCAGGTGACCGCCGACTTTGACGAAAGGCAGGGTGTATTCGGCGAGCACCGACAGGCGGGCGACGGCCCGCGATACGGCGATATCGTACTGCTCGCGATGCGCGCGGTCACGGGCGAGATCCTCCGCCCGGCCATGGATGATATCGATGCCTGTGAGCCCGAGCTCATCGACCACGGCCGTGAGGAACTTCACGCGCTTCCCCAGCGAATCAAGCAGGGTGAGCCGCAGCCTGGGCACGAATATCTTCAGCGGGAGGCCGGGGAAGCCAGCGCCGGTGCCGACGTCGATCATGCGGGCGCCATCCGTCATGAGGCCGGCATCATAGGCGGTCAGCGAATCGATGAAATGCTTCACCGCGACATCCTGCTCGCTCGTCAACGCTGTCAGGTTCATTTTCTCGTTCCACTCGATGAGCAGCTCATAGTAGCGTGCAAATTGCTCGAGCTGTATCGCGCTGAGCTCCAGGCCATAAGCACTGGCGGCCTGCTCCAATGTGTCCTTGAACATCATTCGTCCCCCTTCGACTGGCGTCTCTGTTGCTCGAGGTAGACGAGCAGCACGGATACATCGGCCGGCGATACGCCGCTGATGCGGCCGGCCTGGCCGACCGAGCGTGGGCGGATATCGGCCAGCTTCTCGCGCGCCTCATCGCGCAGGCTAGGCACGTCGGCGTAATCGATGTCCTCAGGCAGCAATTGGCTCTCGAGGCGCTCCATGCGCTCGACCTGCTCGCGCTGTTTCGCTATATAGCCCTCGTAGCGGATGGTGATCTCGACTTCCTCAGCCTCCTCGCCCGTCAGCAGCGGCAGCTCTGGAGAAGTCTCCGGCACGACAGCGGCCGCCCGGCAGGCATCGTATACCGCGATCGCCCGGACGTACGTCGCACCGGGCCGCCGCATGAGATCATAGAGCGTCGTCACCGTATGGATATCGCCCCATCCGGCAGCGCGCAGAGCTTCATTGACCTTCTCCCCCGGTGTCAGCGTTATCGCCTGCAGTGCGCCGAGGGCCTCCCTTATATGCTGCTGCTTGCTCGTAAAGCGCTGCCAGCGAGCATCGCTCACCAGTCCCACGCGGCGTCCGAGCGGCGTCAGGCGGGCATCGGCATTATCCTGCCGCAGCAGCAGTCGGTACTCCGCCCGGCTCGTCATCATGCGATAGGGCTCATGTGTGCCCTTCGTCACGAGATCGTCGATGAGGACGCCGATGTAGCCCTCGGAGCGCTTGAGCACGAGCGGCTCCTCGCCTTTGATGAGCATGGCAGCATTGATGCCGGCCATGATGCCCTGCGCCGCAGCTTCCTCATAGCCCGAGGTGCCGTTCGACTGGCCCGCCGAGAAAAAGCCCCGGATGTTCTTGAATTCGAGCGTTGCCTTCAGCTGCGTCGGATCGATGCAGTCGTACTCGATGGCATAGCCAGCCCGCATGACGTGAGCATGCTCGAGGCCCGGAATCGTATGCAGAAAAGCGATCTGAACATCCATCGGCATGCTCGTCGACATGCCCTGCACATACATCTCGTTCGTGTGCAATCCCTCAGGCTCGAGGAACAGCTGATGGCGCTTCTTGTCCGGGAAACGCAGGATCTTCGTCTCGATCGCCGGACAGTAGCGCGGCCCGACGCCCTCGATGATGCCATTGGCCATCGGCGCCCGGTCCATGTTGTCGCGCAGGATCTTGTGCGTGGCCTCGTTCGTATAGGTCAGATAGCACGGATGCTGCTCGCGCGTCGTGATGTCGCTCATGAAGGAGAAATTGCGCGCCTCGGTATCACCAGGCTGCAGCTCCATCTTGTCATAGTCGAGTGTGCGCGCATCGACACGGGCCGGCGTACCGGTCTTGAAGCGCATGAGGCGCACCCCGGCCTCCTTCAGTGACTGCGAGAAACTCATCGCCGCACGCTGGCCGTTCGGTCCTCCCGTATAGGTATGTTCACCGATGATGATGCGACCACGCAGATAGGTGCCGGTCGCCATGACGATCGCACGGGCCGTATAGATCTCACCGGTCTCGACCACGACACCAGTGACCTTTTTCCTGCTCTCCGCACTGTCCTCGAGCAGCAGGTCGGTGATAAGTATCTGCTTGACATCGAGGTTCGGCGTATTCTCGCACGTCTCCTTCATCGTGAACTGGTACAGCTTCTTATCCGCCTGCGCGCGCAGGGCATGTACCGCCGGTCCCTTGCCCGTATTCAGCATGCGGAACTGGATACAGGTCTTATCCGCATTGACCCCCATCTCGCCACCAAGCGCGTCGAGCTCGCGCACCAGATGCCCTTTCGCCGGGCCGCCAACGGACGGATTGCAGGGCATCAGCGCTATATTATCCATCGAAAGCGTCGCGAGCAGCGTCCGGCAACCGATGCGGGCAGCCGCCAAAGCCGCCTCGCAGCCAGCATGACCAGCCCCGATGACAATCACGTCATAGTCTCCCGCGACAAATGTTCCTGTGGGCATTGATATTCACTCCAAAATACTACTACCTAAACTTATTGGACAGCTCTACCGCGGCCTGGGTTCACTTTCCTATACAGAAGCGCGAAAATATGTCGTCTATGATATCATCGCCTATCGTCTCCCCGATGAGCTCTCCGAGGCTCTCCCATCCCGAGCGGATATCGATCGACACAAAATCGAGCCCTATGCCCTGCACCAGCGTATCCTCGGCAGCGGCCAGCTCCCGGTCGGCCGCCCGCAGGATAGCCGCCTGTCGCTCATCGCTGACGAAATAATCCTCCGCTCCCTCAGCGGCTCCTGTATAGGCGATATCCTTGATCGCGGCAGCCAGCTCATCGAGTCCCGTATCAGCGGCCGTTGAAATGCGGATGATGGCCGGCGCGGATGCCCCGTCAGCCGCATCATCCATCTGCACCGTGTCCGCCAGGGCCCGGCGCAGGTCGTCAGGCGTGGTAACCGCCGGCAGATCAGCTTTCGTCAGCAGCAATATGACGTTCTGCCCGGCGCGCGCAGCCAGCTCCATGATCGTGCTGTCCTCGGCCGTGAGCGGTGAAGAGCCATCGAAAAGGGCCAGCACCAGCGCCGCCTGCTCTGCCGCCGCCCGTGAGCGCTCGACGCCCAGCCGCTCTACGACATCATCCGTCTCGCGGATGCCGGCCGTATCGATGATATGCAGCGGCACGCCGGATACATCGGCATACTCGGCGATCGCATCGCGCGTCGTCCCCGGTATGTCGGTCACGATGGCGCGCTCCTCGCGCAGCAGGGCATTGAGCAGGCTCGATTTCCCGACGTTCGGCCGGCCGATGATAGCTGTCTCAAGGCCCTCGCGCAGGATGCGTCCGGTATGCGCCGTCGCAAGCATCGCAGCAATCTCCTGCCGTACTGCAGCCAGCGTCTGCCGCAGCTCGTCCTCGACGACGTCCTCGACGCCATCCTCGGGGAAGTCAATCGTAGCCTCGATATGGGAAATCTGCTCCAGCAGCCGCCCCCGCAGGCCGCGTATGCGTTCCGAGAAATGGCCGGCCAGATGTCCGCTCGCCAGGCGCAGCGCACGGTTGGTGCGCGCACTGATGACATCCATGACAGAGGCCGCCTGCGCGAGGTCGAGCCGGCCGTTGAGGAAAGCCCGCTTCGTGAACTCGCCGCTCTCCGCCATACGTGCCCCTGCCGCCAGGCAAAGACCGAGCGTACGCCGCAGCGGCATCGGACCGCCGTGGCACTGCAGCTCTACGACATCCTCGCAGGTATACGAATGCGGTGCCCGCATGATGAGCGCCAGCGCCTCATCGATGGTCTCGCCCGCCTCCGTCACAATATGGCCGTAAACAGCGCGGTAGTTGTCGTAGCTCGCGAGTTCCCGTCCGCTGGCCGCGCAGAAAACCCTCTCTGCTACCTCGAGCGCTGTCCGGCCGCTCAGCCGCACGATGCCGATGCCGCCCTCACCCGGCGGCGTAGCTATCGCCGCGATCGTATCTCCTTGCTGCAAACCCCTGCTCCTCTCCTATACGTCCAGTGTCCTGTTCTATATTCGCTGCCCGTCGTCGAGCCAGCCCATCGCGGGCAGTCGCCGTTTCCTTCAGTCTTTCCTGATCCACTCGCGGAACAGCTCCGGCCGCGAATTGATGACGAGCTCCTCCGGGAAATCGTATTTCGCGACCATCTCCTGCGCATACTCGTGACTGCCGACATCGAGGTCGATATGCGCATCGCTGCCCATGATGACCATCGTGCCAGCGGCCCGGCAGGCCGCGAGCAGCTCGCCCGCCAGCTCACGCGACCCCTGCCGGCTGCCGCCCGGCCGATAGGAGCTGTTGTTGAGCTCGAGCAGCACATGATTCTCCTTTGCCGCCTGCGCGACCGCCTGGAAATCCACGGGGAACGTCGGATTATCCGGATGTCCGATGATCTTCACATGCGGATTGCGCATCGCGCCGATGAGAGCCCGGGTATTCTGCTCCCGCGTGCCGGGGTCGATGCACGGATCGTGCAGACTGGCTATCGCATAGTCCATTCCTGCCATCCGGGCCTCCCGCAAATCGGTGCTGCCCGAGTAATCGATGATGTTGAGCTCCGCTCCCATCACGAGCCCAACACCGTAGGCATCGCGCCTGATGACCTTGAAATTGCAGAAATAGTAGTCGTGAAAAGCTCCCGGCATTGCCGGCCCGTGGTCCGATATTCCCACGAGCGCCAGCCCTTTTTCGCGTCCTGCCGTTATCATCTCGCGCAGCGTGCTGTAGGCATGCACACTGGCAATCGTATGCATATGTACGTCCAGTAAATCTTTCATGTCGTCCTCCGTTTCAAAGCAATACGGTACCATTATAGCACGATTCCTGATTTACCGTACAAAAAAAGCCTTCCCGTGAGAAGGCCCTTCCGTTACTGCCGGTATTCCAGCAGCTGGTTCACTTTCACGCCGATCCAGGCGGCGCCGAGGCATTTGATTATGTCGCCAGGGATATAGGGCAACGCGGCCATGATGAATCCCTGCCAGAATGTGATGTCCATGACATAGACCATCTGCAGCAAACCGCCCACATAGGTGACCGGTATGCCGATGACAATATCGAGCAGGGCATAGCGCTTGAAATCAGGCTTCGCCCCTTTGAGCGCACTGATGATCGGATAAACGATGAGCCAGGCCCAGTAATAGCCGCCCGTCGGGCCGAGCAGGCGGCCGAAACCAGCGGTCCCATTGACAAATACCGGCAGACCGATGACCCCGATGAGGATGTAACCGGCTATGACGATGAACGTCTGGCGCGGCGTGAGCACGAAGGCCGTGACCCCCAGCGCCAGCGTCAGGGCCGTGACCACCGTTGGCGTGAACGGCAGTGGAAATGATATGTAGGCCGTAACACAGCAGAAAGCTATGCACAGAGCCATCTTCGTGAGTTCGCGCGTAGTGAAGTGACTGCGAGCTGTATTGGATGTCATGAATGATTACCTCTTTTCCGCTAACAATTATACGGGAACAGCTCCGTATAGTCAACATGTATTCCGCGCGCGGTTCACCATAACATCCGCCACCGCATCAAAAAAACGGCGGCCACGATGCCGAGCACCATGGCCGCCGCCAGCAGCTGTCTATATCAGCTCCTGCCCTCAGGCAGCAGCAGCGTCATGCTTCTTTTCCTCCTGATCCATGACGATGGCTACAGCAGCATCGCCCGTGATGTTCAGGCAGGTACGGAACATATCAAGCACACGATCGATGCCGGCCACGAGCGCCAGCCCCTCCATCGGCAGACCGACGGACTGCAGCACCAGTGCCAGCATGATGAGACCGGCGCCAGGTACACCAGCGGTACCTATGGAGGCCAGCGTACCAGTCAGCACGATCATGGCCATCTGCCCCGCCGTGAGGTCGATGCCGAACACATTCGCTATGAACAGTGCGCAGACGCCCTGATAGAGCGCTGTACCGTCCATGTTGATCGTAGCGCCGAGCGGCAGGACGAACGAGGACACCTCGCGCGATACGCCGAGCTTCTCCTGGCAGTTCTTCATATTGACCGGCAGCGTACCGGCACTCGAGCAGGTCGTGAACGCGATGAGCATCGCCTCGCTCATGCCCGAGAAGAACTGCTTCGGGCTATGACCGCCCCATACCCGCGCCAGCGTCGAGTAGACACACAGCGCGTGGATGACGCAGCCGACCGCCACGCAGCCGATGACCGAGAGCAGCGGCAGCAGCACGGATGGGCCGTTTTTTGCTACGACCGGCAGCAGCAGGGCGAACACGCCATACGGAGCGAAGTTCATGATCATGCCGATGATCTTATAGCAGACCTCGGCACCGGCATCAAAGAACTTCACCAGTATCTCGGCCCGCTCGCCGCCGACTTTCAATATGCCGACGCCAACGAACAGCGCAAATACGATGAGCGGCAGGATCTGGGCCTTAGCCATGACATCAACCGGATTCGCCGGAACCATGCCGACAAGCACCTGCATGATGCCCGGAGCCGGCTTGACCTCTTTCGTCACCACATCAGCCGGCATCTGCAGGCCGACGCCCGGATGCACGATGCCCGCCACGGCAAAACCGATGACGATAGCGATAGCCGTCGTGCAGAGATAGAGCAGCACCGTCTTGACGCCGATACGCCCCAGCTTCCTGGTATCCCCCAGGCTCGTCATGCCGACCACCAGCGAGAAGAACACGACCGGGACAATCATCATCTTGATGAGATTGATGAATATCGTACCGATCGGTGCTATCCACCAGTTGATGAACGGCAGGGCCGGCTCGCCGGCGATGAGGCCGACGATGACCGACAGGACGAGGGAGATGAAGATCTTGATAGATAAGTTCATTGATTTCACCCCTATGAAAATAGAAATATGACACGTCTAAATTATATGCTAAGCAAAATCTGGTGTCTACCATGCGCTCTCATGTATTCACGTATACAAGAGTAGCCGGTCCCGCCGCTGGGTGCGGCAGCAACTGCCTCGTCATAGTCACTCTTGCCGGCTATCCCCGGACCATTGTAGCGGGTAAAATAGGTTTCATCAATAATTTTGCTGTTTTTTAAGGCTATAGACGATACGCGGTCGGATACTATATAATAGTAGGGACAATTCTAGCAGCGACCTAGGGGGGGCCATATATGGCAGAAGCAATCATAAAGAAGCAGATCCAGCAGCATCGCAAACTATCCTTTTACATCAAAAAATACATCATTATATTCCTCGGTGCCATCATCGCATCCATCGGACTCGAGTTGTTCCTGATACCGAACCATGTCATCGATGGCGGCGTCGTCGGTATCTCCATCATGTTCAACACGATCTTCGGTCTGCCATTCGGCTTCTTCCTCGTATTGCTGAACCTGCCCTTCCTCTATCTGGGCTATAAGCAGATCGGCAAGAATTTCTCCATCGCGACGCTCATCGCCATCTGCTTCCTGTCCTTCTGGTCGGCGGTCATCGGCAACATCCCGCGCGTGACGGAGGACCCGTTCCTCGCAGCCATATTCGGCGGCATCATCGACGGTCTCGGCGTCGGCCTCATCATCCGGGCTGGCGGCTCCCTCGATGGTACGGAGATCGTCGCCATCATCATGGACAAAAAATCGGTATTCTCGGTCGGCGAAGTCGTCATGTTCATCAACCTGTTCATCCTCTCGAGTGCCGGACTGCTCTACGGCTGGGACAAGGCCATGTACTCGCTCGTCGCCTACTTCGTCATTTCAAAAATGATCGATGTCGTCATCAAGGGCCTCGATGAATCGTATGCCGTCATGATCGTCACGAACGAGCACGAGGAGGTCACCTCGGCGCTAAATGACCGCCTCGGCCGCGGCGTCACGCTCCTGCACGGAGCCGGCGGCTACACCGGTGACAGCAAGGAAGTCCTCTACTGCGTCGTCACCCGCCTCGAAGTCGACAAACTGAAGGAGATCGTACTCGAAAAAGACAGCAGCGCCTTCGTCACGATCAATGCCGTGCATGACATCGTCGGCGGCCGCTTCAAGAAAAAAGCCATCCACTGACAAACCTCGATGCCAGGGGCAGGAATCGACCATATTACGGCGAAATATTCAGTTAAGGGAAAATCAGAGTTGTGATAGAAAAACCCGAGCAGCAGGTCCCTCATCTCTCACGACTCATCAACGTATAGGGAGGAAAATCCTATGGCAAAAATCGCATCGGAAAAAGATCTCATGAGGCTCGCGAATGGCAGTGATGTGCGCGGCGTCGCCGTCGAGGGCGTCGCGGACGAGCCCGTCAACCTGACGACCGAGGCAGCGAACCGCATCACGAGCGGCTTCGTCGAATTCCTCGCGGAGCGCACCGGCCTGCCAAAGGACGAGCTGCGCATCGCGGTCGGTCATGACTCGCGCATATCGGCCCACGACCTGAAGCATGCAGTACTCGAGGCGCTCACCTGCGCCGGAGTCACGACGATTGACTGCGGCCTGGCCTCGACCCCGGCCATGTTCATGTCCACGGTATTCCCCGAAACGAAGATGGACGGCGCCATCATGATTACGGCCAGCCATCTCCCCTACAACCGCAACGGCTTGAAATTCTTCACGAAGGACGGCGGCGTCGAGGCAGAGGATATCCATACCATCCTCAAGAATGCCTGCCGGCTGCCCGAGATGAAAGGCGACCGCAGCAAAGTACAGAAATACGATCTCATGGAGCGCTATGGCCATCATCTGCGCAAGAAGATACGCACCGCCCTCAACGACGGCAACGAGCCGCTGCGCGGCCTGCATATCGTCGTCGATGCCGGCAACGGTGCCGGCGGCTTCTTCGCTACGCAGGTGCTCGGCCGCCTCGGCGCTGATACGAGCGGCAGCCAGTTCCTCGAGCCTGACGGACATTTTCCGAACCATATCCCGAATCCGGAGAACAAGCAGGCGATGGCCGCTATCCGCGACGCTGTCCTGCGCTCGCATGCCGATCTCGGCTTTATATTCGATACTGATGTTGACCGCATGAGCGCTGTCCTGTCGAATGGCAAGGAGATCAGCCGCAATGCGCTCATCGCCATGATGGCCGCCATCCTCGCGCCGGACTATCCGGGCTCGACCATCATCACGGACTCGGTCACGAGCGATGAGCTGACGGTTTTCCTCGAGCAGGAGCTCGGCCTCAAGCATCTGCGCTACAAGCGCGGCTACAAGAACGTCATCGACGAATGCATCCGCCAGAACAAGGCCGGTGTCGTCTCGCCGCTGGCCATCGAGACCTCCGGCCATGGCGCACTCAGTGAGAACTACTACCTCGATGATGGTGCCTATCTCGCGGTGAAGCTCCTCATCGCTGCCGCCCAGGCCCGCAAGGAAGGACGCAAGCTCAAGAACCTCATCGCTGCGCTCGGCGAGCCCGTCGAGGCGACAGAATTCCGCATGAAGATAACCGGCGAGGACGATCCGAAAGCCTACGGCACGAAAATACTCGAGGAATTCGAGAAACGCGCGGCCGCGCATGGCATCCGCGCTGCGAAGCCATCATACGAAGGCGTGCGTCTCGTATTCCCGGACGGCTGGGCACTGCTCCGGATGTCGCTGCATGATCCGAACATGCCGCTCAATGTCGAGAGCCGCAAGGCCGGCGGCGTAAAGGTTATCGCCAGCCAGGTAAAGGATTTCCTGCAGGGATTCGACAGCCTCGACACCAGCGTGCTGGAGTAAAATATCCGCCCGGAATCCTGATGTGCTTCATATCTCAGAGCAGGTAATTCAAGCCTTCCCCTGAGGGGAAGGCTTTTTGTCTGCCATCTCATGAACTACAAATCGTACGTATTCAGGCAGTCTCTATATCTGTGTGATATTTCATCTCGCCGTGTAAAAAATACCCCCTGTGTGTACGATTTTCGTTTACCAGTTGAAATCATATGGAGGCATAAACGAATGTCTGATAATCTCGCCACCATCCTCGCCGCGCCGTCGAGCCTCGTCGTGCTCGCAATCGTCCTGACCGGCCTCATCAGCCTGCTGCTGCGCAGCGGCCGCCACCTCACGATTTCCGAGCTCACCACTACAGCCATGCTCATCGCCCTGGCCGCTGTGCTCGGCTATTTTCGGATCTTCCACATGCCGCAAGGCGGCTCCGTAACGCTCGGCTCCATGCTGCCGCTGCTGATGATCGCCTGGCGGTTCGGTGCCGGCGCTGGAGCGCTGGCCGGCTTCATATACGGTCTCATCAGCCTGCTCGAGGATCCGTTCATCGTCCAGCCCGTGCAGGTACTGTTCGACTACCCGCTGCCCTTCATGGCCATGGGACTCGCCGGACTGCTGCCAGGGCACCGCTGCGCCGGCGCCGCCCTGGCCTTCTGCGGACGCTTCCTCTGCCATGTCATATCCGGCGTCGCCTTTTTCGCGAGCTACGCGCCAGCCAGCATGTCCCCGCTCTGGTACTCGCTGACCTTCAACGCCAGCTACCTCGTGCCCGAGCTCGCGATCTGCTTCCTGCTGCTCTGGCTCCTCCCTGTAACCCGCCTACTGGATGCCATGACGCCCTCCCGACGTTGATACACTGTCGTCTGGTCCTTGACCGGCGCAGGCATACGATACAGATTGCGAGGTAATATCATGCCACTACATATCGGCAGCCATCTCTCGATGGCCAAAGGCTTCCTGGCTATGGGGCAGGAAGCCCTCGAGCTCGAAGCTGACACTTTCGCCTTCTTCACGCGCAATCCGCGCGGCGGACGGGCCAAGCCTATCGACCCGGACGATGTTGCCGCCTTCCGTCAGCTGGCCCACGAGCACGGCTTCGTCCAGCTCGTCGCCCATGCCCCCTACACCATGAATGCCGCGGCCGCCAAAGAGAACCTGCGCACCTTCGCCCGGGAGATGATGGCCGACGACCTCGAGCGGCTCGAGTCCCTGCCCGGCAATCTCTACAACTTCCATCCCGGCAGTCATGTCAAGCAGGGCATGGAAAAAGGCATCGAGCTCATCGCTGATCAGCTCAATGCCGTACTGAAACCGGAACAGTCAACAACGGTACTGCTCGAGACGATGGCCGGCAAAGGCAGCGAAGTCGGCCGGACATTCGCCGAACTGCGCGCCATACTCGACCGTGTCGAGCTGAAGGAAAAGATGGGCGTCTGCCTCGACACCTGCCATGTCTGGGACGCCGGCTATGACATCGTCGACGATCTCGACGGGGTACTCGCCGAATTCGACCGCGTCATCGGTCTCGACCGACTGCGCGCCATTCATCTGAATGACAGCCTCAACGACCGTGGCTCCCATAAGGACCGCCATGCCCGCATCGGCGAAGGCCACATCGGCCTCGAAGCCCTCGTGCGCGTCATCAATCACCCGAAACTGCGCGACCTGCCTTTCATTCTCGAGACGCCGAACGATCACGACGGCTACCATAGGGAGATACGGTTGCTGCGTGAGAATTTTGTTGGTAGCACGACGGAACACGGCTGCTAAATGTGCAAAAAGGCGCCTTCGAGTTTCTGCACTTCTCGAAGGCGCCTTTGGTATTAAAAGATCTCCCAATCAGTTGCAAACCTTCCTGCTGCGATATGTCCATCTGCCAACTGCAGTTCACAACCATCAAGCTCTGCAAACAGCTCGGGATGATGCGTAGCGATTATGAGCGTCTTGCCAGCGGCCTGCAGTTCTTGCAGGAAAGCCGCGAGCTGCTGCCGTCCGGGAGCATCGAGATAGCTTTCGGGCTCATCAAGTGTCCACGCCACTGGATTCATGGTGAATATCGCAGCGAGAGCCACGCGCCGTTTCTCACCGCCCGACAGCGCATAGGGAGGTTTGTCGCGCAGCTTTTCCAGGGCAAACATCGCCAGCGCATCATCGGCACGCTGCTGCACCTCCGCGGCCGTCAATCCCATCTGCCACGGCCCGAAAGCCAGCTCCTCAGCCACGCTCGCACAGAACAGCTGGGCGTCCGGATTCTGCCAGACATAGCCCAGCCGCTGATGGAAAGCCTTGGCCAGCCGGTGCCGGCGCAGAGCTGATGCCGTGATGAGCTCCCCCTGAAAGCGATATTCTCCGGAGACCGGGAATACCAGTCCATTCAAAAGCCGCAGCAGCGTCGTCTTGCCCGAGCCGTTCGCCCCTGTGAGCAGGACCGCCTCGCCAGACTTCACTGTCAGATTGACAGAGTTCAGTACCACCTGCCCGCCCAGCGAGCAGGTTACATTTTTCAGGGAAATCATCGCCAGAGCCCCTCCAGTGCCAAAAACAGATAGCCATACAGCAGGAACAAGCCTGCGGGAAGCAAATAGGCCCGTGCCGATCTGGCAGCTGCTGCCGGCGGATAGCTGCCCGTGAAGCCCCGGCAGCGCATCGCCTCATCCATCGTCAGCGACAGGCGATGGGCCCGCTGCAACAGGATGCCGATGATGCTGGTCAGCGTCGAGCCCTTATGCCGGTTGTGCCCGATGGAGCGCAGATGCAGCGCCGTGAGCAGCTCACTGGCCTGCTCCCCCAGAAGCAGCAGATAGCGCAGGGTCGTATCGAGCAGGAAGATGAGCTCCTGCGGCACGTGGAACCGCCGCAGGGCACCAGTGAGCTCGTGCCAGGAGAAACGCTCCTGCAACAGCGACAGGGCCGTGACCGTCAAGAAAGTCCGCAACGGCAGCAGCAGATAGGGGCCCGGCCCCCAGAGCAGCCAGGCCGGCAGGATGAGCAGCAGGCAGAACCCCGCCGCGACCAGTGACAGAGCCAGGCGGCGCCGCAGAACCACCCCCGGCAGGAAACACAGAATGACGAGCTCCCCGCCCAGAACAGCCCAGAGAAAAGCGGTCGTGCGGGCCGCCACGATGCCCAGGATGATGATGACCGTCAGGGCCAGACAGGCATCCGCCCCGCCGCGCTGCCGCCGTCCCGCCTGCGCCCGCAGCGCAGTCAAAACCTCCAGCACGCGAAGCAGGGACCGGGCTGCAAAAGCATCCCGATCCCCATCCGGCTCATATCGTTCCGTTTTTTTCGCCCACTCCGGCAGCAAGCCGATCTTCCTTTCCTATCAAGCCTGCTCCTGCACCCGCGGTGCCAGGAAAGAGGCCAACACCTTGAATATGATGACGAGCAGGGCCGTCCCGATGACCGCAGACAGGATATAGCCGAACGCATCCGGCAGAGCCGTCACCGAATAGTCAGGGAACAGCGCCTCATAGCTGAACCCGTTCTCCATGCCGGCCGGCGTATAGCCCAGCACCTGTCCGAGGAAATCCTGTCCTGCCAGCTCCTCAGGGTCCCACTCGCCCCAAGCCGTCCCCGCAGCCAGCAGGCCGAGCGGCGTGCAGACGATCAGAGCTGCCGCCAGTGCATAGAGCGATTTGCCGCTGCCGGCCCGGTCCGCCCGCAGCAGCTCCGGCGAAGTCCTCTGGACATAGGCCAGCACGCCGCTCGTGAAAATGATCTCTGCCAGTCCGAACAGCGTCAGATGCCCTGCCATCATCGCCGGGACCGATATCCACAGCGGATATGGGCAGTAAAGCGCATGCCCGGCCGCGTCGGTAAAGAGCAGCGGCTGCACGCCGAACTCGATGGCCGCGCACAGCGCCGCCAGATTGATGCCGACATAGGCACCGGCACCAGCCGCAATCAGGTTGCCGCGCGCCGAGGTCAGTTTCTGGCGCAGCAGTCTGTAGACCGCATAGCCGGCAAACGGCAGTACGAACGCCATATTGAAACAGTTCGCCCCGAAAGCCAAGATCCCGCCGTCACCGAAGAACAGCGCCTGGATGAACAGGGCCACGCTCACCGCCAGACAGGCTGCCCAGGGACCGAAAAGTATCGCGATCAACGTGCCACCGACCGCATGACCGGTCGTCCCGCCCGGCAAAGGAATATTGAACATCATGCCAAGGAACGAAAACGCCGCCGCAATGCCCAGCAGCGGCATCTTTTCCGCAGGCACCTGCTTCCTGACCTTCGCCACGGCCATATACCATACCGGCAACATCGCCGCCCCCATGACCGCACAGGTCGAGGGACTCAGATAATTCTCGGGAATATGCACAGACAAACCTCCCTGACATCGATAACAGAATCAATCAATAAATACAAACTGATTATATCAGAGAACGTCGTCACATATAAGCCCCCCGGGGGGATACCCGGACCATTTCCCGCCCGCCTGGTCTCTGCGTCCATATCGTCCGGCTTTTTTGTCCGTCCATCAGCTCAGCAGAAAAAGGGGCTGTTGCACGTATCAACGGCGGATTGTATAATTAAGCTGAACACTTAAAAATCCATAGCGAACCCTTGTGGTAAAATGTAGTTGCGCAAAAACACAACCACAAAGGAGAATCGCTATGGATCAAAATCATTTTACCATGGATACGTTACGCAAAAAAGGGGCTCATTTAACTTTTGAGGAACGAGTCATTATCCATGTGCAGAAGAGACTTCAGGAACATCACTGGTCGCTCGATGCCTGCTTTGGCAGGGCACTGGTTACGGGAGAATTTCAACGTGGCGAGATGGTCTGTAC
>CACXCN010000010.1 GCA_902766095.1 uncultured Selenomonas sp.
ACAGAAAACCTATGCTAGAGGAACCGGCTTAGTTACAGGGGAAATCGGCATTTCTTGCCCACAGGGATGCCCGAAGAGCCATATAAAAAATAAAATAAGTGTATGAGCATGAGGAGATGTATTGCTATGGATAATCTCACAGCAGTTTTGCAAAGGGCCGAGCAGGGCGAGGAACTCACGGATGAGGAAATCGCGGGTCTCCTGGACCTGACGGCACCGGAGGAGCGGGGCGAGATGTTCGCGGCGGCGCGGCGCCAGCGGGCCATATACTTCGGGCAGAAGATATTCCTGTACGGCTTCGTCTACTTCTCGACGTACTGCCACAATGGCTGCAACTTCTGCTTCTTCCGCCAGGCGAACGGCGAAAGCCCGCGCTATCGCAAAAGCCGGGCCGAGATACTGGAAATCGCGACTGCGCTGCAGAAATCGGGCGTTCATCTCCTCGACCTCACGATGGGGGAGGATCCCTACTACCTCGACCGCGGGGCGGCCGGCGAGGCGGAGCTCGTGGATACCGTGCGGGCCGTCAAGGAGGCGACAGGGCTGCCGCTCATGGTCTCGCCGGGCGTCGTGTCCGAGCAGCTGCTCGGACAGCTCCGCGATGCTGGCGCCGACTGGTACGCCTGCTATCAAGAGACGCATACGCCGTCGCTCTACGAGCGCCTGCGTCCGGACCAGCCGTATGAGCGCCGCTGGAACAGCAAGCGCGCCGCCCGCCGCCAGGGCCTGCTGACCGAGGAGGGGCTGCTCGTCGGCATCGGCGAGACGACGGCCGATATCGTCCACTCGCTGCGGCAGATGCAGGAGGCCGGATTCGATCAGGTGCGCACCATGACGTTCGTGCCGCAGGCCGGCACGCCGCTCAGCGACCGGCAGCAGGGTACGGATGTGCGCGAGCTGAATCTCATCGCGGTCATGCGCCTGCTGATGCCGGAGAGCCTCATCCCGGGCTCGCTCGATGTCGAGGGTGTGCAGGGGCTGCGCGAGCGGCTCGATGCCGGTGCCAATGTCGTGACCTCCATCATACCGCCTCATGAGGGTCTGGCGGGCGTGGCGAACAGCGTCCGCGATATCTCCGAGGGCTACCGCACGGTCGCCGGTGTGAAGCCGATCCTGAAATCGTGCGGCCTGCGGGCGGCTTCGGCAGCCGACTATGCGGACTGGGTTGCCATACACGAGAACGGGAGGAGGCAGGCGCAGCCATGAAGACCGTATTGATACTCGGAGGCCGCCTGCAGGGCGTCGAGGCGGCCTACCTCATGAAGAAAGCAGGCTGGCACACCGTAGTCGTCGATGTGGACAGCGATGCTGCGGCGCAGGGCATCGCGGATGAATTCCGGCTCGGCGATATCATGACCGTGCCCTGGCTCGCCGAGGCCATGCAGACGGCCGACCTCGTCATCCCGGCGCTCGAGGACCTCGATGTGCTCGAGTACATCACCGAGATCGCGACGGAGACCGGTGCCCGGCTGATGTTCAGCCTGCCATCCTATCGCATCTCGTGCTCGAAGCTCGTATCGGACCGGATGTTCCAGTGCCTGCATGTGCCGGCACCGACGCCATGGCCGGACTGCTCGTTTCCGATCATCGTGAAGCCGTCCGGGCAGAGCGGCAGCGAGGGCGTCGTCCATATCACCGACGAGCAGGAGCTCGAGCGCTACGAGAAGCTCCATGGCTCGCTCGAGGGGCAGGTTGCGCAGGAGTATGTATCCGGCCCCTCGTACTCCATCGAGATCATCGCCCATCAGGGTCATATGAAGACGTTCCAGGTCACGAAGCTCGATATGGATGAGCAGTTCGACTGCAAGCGCGTCCTGTGCCCGAGCGGACTGACGCCGGATATGGAGCAGCAGTTCGCTGACTGTGCGGCGACGCTGGCAGCAGCCGTCATGCTCGAGGGCATCATGGATGTCGAGGCCATCCTGCACGATGGCGAGCTCAAAGTCCTCGAGATCGATGCCCGCCTGCCGAGCCAGACGCTGACGGCTGTCTATCAGTCGACCGGTGCGATCGCTCCGGCGGCCTATGCCGAGGAGGATCTCGAGCGCGGCACGATGTATGACCACACATTCGCTCCGGCGACCGGCGTCATATATGAGCATGTACTGGTGAAAGGGCACACGCTGCGCATACAGGGCGAGCATATCATGGGCGGCCAGGGGCCGCTGCGCTGGCAGAAAGACTTCTTCGGCGCGGATGAGGCGCTCACGAGCTATGAGCCGGGGAAGCAGTGCTGGGTCGCCACGCTGATCCTGCGGGGCCGCGACCGGGCGGCCGTGTGGCAGAAGCATCTCGAAGTCATGCATCGCATCATGACAGATTGCGGGCTCACCGAGTATTACGATGAGGAGCCGGCCCCGTATGCCGGGGACAAAGCGGCCGGCACCGATGATACATTGAAGGAGGAAGCAATATGACACGGCTGAAGGAAGACGACATATCGGGGATCATCCGGCATCTCGAGGCGCACGACATCGAGCTGCGCCGCCAGACCGGCAGGACGCTGGCCGAGATCGCGGCATCGCTCGCGGGCACCTCGCGGGAGATTCATGAGCGCATCCATACGACGCCGGTCGCCGTCATCCCGCTGACGACGGGGCAGGGCATCATCGGCGGTTTCTCGGATACGTGTGCGGCCATACTCAGGCACATCGGCATGCCGGCCTTTGTCACGAGCCAGCCCGATGCGGCCGGCATGGTCGAGGCCGTGGAACGCGGGGCTGAGGAAATATTCATGGCCGACGACCTGACCTGCACGATGCTGGACCTCCCGACCCATACGAGTGCCGAGAACAGCGCCTGCACCGGCCTGGGATTCGCAGCTGCGCTGGCCGCCCGTCTCGGACGCCTGCGCGGCCGGCGGATCACCGTCCTCGGCGCCGGCCCGGTGGGCAGCAATGCCGCCGAATATTTCCTCGAGCGCGGTGCCGAGGTCGTCATCTACGATACTGACGAAGCGAAGACCGCGGCCTGGCGCGGCCGGGATCGCGTCTGTGTCGCCCGGACCAGCGCCGAGGCGCTCGCACTGAGCAATATCTATTTCGAAGCGACGACGGCGCGCGACACCATACAGGACGAGGATATGGACGATGCGACGCTCGTCGCGGCACCGGGCATACCGCTCGGGGTCAGCGAGGCGGCCATGGCCCACCATGGGGCCCAGGTGATCCATGACCCGTTGGAGCTCGGTGTAGCCTCTATGGCCTACGTCCTCCAGGCGAAAGCCATCATGGCCGCAGCGGCGGTTAAGAAGCAGATCGGCTGAGAACGGGATCCTAGACGGTATTCGGGCTGCGGGAAAAAGGGAAACTTGCTTTCTGAACCGGCAAAGTAGTAGAATGGTGCGTAGAGAAGAAAGGGGGATGCAGATATGCCCAGAGTTGCCGTGAAGATAACGCTGACGGCTGCCGAGAAAAGAGAACTGGAGCGCAATCTGGCGCCGGATGCCGACCGAAAACTGCGCCAGCGATCGGAAATCGTGCTGTTGGCGGCTGAGGGCCTCGAGTGTATAGAGATCGCCGAGCGGCTGGGCATATCGGAGAAGACGTGCCGCAACTGGCGCAAGCGCTTTGCCCGGGAGAGGATGGCAGGGCTCACTGACCGTCAGCGACCGGGAGCCCCCCGCATATTCACGCCGGAAGAGCGTCGCGAGATCATCCGCATCGCCTGCGAGCCGCCGGAGGATATCCGCAACTGGACCCTGGCCAATATCACCGAGCGCGTGCGCGAACGCTTCGGGCGCGATATATCGGTAGAGACCATACGCCTGATCTTGCGCTCCGCCGATGCCAGCAGCATGATGGATACGACAGTCAAAAAAACAAAAGTATCCCGGTGAGCATCACTGCTTTGCAAAAATAGACAAAACAGCATATCATGTAGCATAATATGTTGCGCTATAAAGCCGTTAGTGGTATAATAGAATAGCATAGGAAGACAAAGGTGTCTGACTGGATTCCCGCTGCATCGCGGGATTGTCCGGGCAGTCTTTTTTGTATATAAAAGAGGTGGCAGGAATGGACAGGCATCTGAAGCTCATAGAGGAGTTCAAACAATCGCTGCTCGCTTTCGACACCGATGAGGCGGTCGCGCTGGCTCATCGTCTCGTGATGGCTCATGTGCCGCTCATGGATATATTCCAGTATGCCATCATGGACTCGATCGACAGCCTGAGCCAGCAGTTCGATGCGGGAGAGTTGTTCATACCGCAGATGCTGCTCACGGCCGATACTTTCGAATCGGCGATCGGCGTGCTCATGGAGGGGGCCGGCGGCAGCGGGCTCATGAAGGGCCGCGTCATGGTCTATACCGTCGAGGGCGACATCCATGACATCGGCAAGAATATCGTAGCCTCGATGCTGCGGGCCAGCGGGTTCGAGGTCATCGACCTCGGACGCAGCATACCGGCCGCAGATGTGGCACAGGCCGCTGCTGAGAATATGCCTGATGTCATCGTGGGCTTCGCCCTCATGACGACGACATTCCCCGTGCTGCGCGAGCTCATCGAGGTCCTGAATGAGCAGGGGATACGTCAGAAGTTCGAACTGCTCGTGGGCGGGGTCATGGTCACGCCTGAGTGGGCCGCCGAGATCGGCTTTGACGGCTATGCCAGCAATGCCTTCGAGGCGATACGCACCATACAGCAGCTGACGGACAGCCACCACGCGGAGCGGGCCTCGGTATCGTAGGTCGCTGGCCGTTGTGCGGCTGGCAGTCATCAAACAATGGAGGATGGATCGGATGGATCACATGGACTCTAAATTCATGCAGCCGGGTGAAACTCCCGGATTCTCCGCCAGAAAATAATCCTCGCTTGCGAGGGTTCATATATTTTATGGATTGTGGATTATGGATTATGGAAGAAGGCAATCTGCATGGGCAGGAAACAGCAAGTCAGGAAGATCGAGGTGCCGAAAGACTCGCATGAGCGCGAGCGTTACTATCGCAAGAATGTAGAATTCCTGCGCCTCGTCGAGAAGATGAAGCTGTGGCCGGCTCGCTCCGGCGTGCTCCACGGGGTCAAGACGGTAGAACGTCTCGGTCCGGGAGCCGCCCGAATCACGACGCACTGCGGCGAGACGTTCGTCGTGCGCGATTCGAAGAACAGCCGGGCGGCCCGCTGGTTGCGCAACAAATGGTGTCGTTGTGCCTGCCAGAAGTGCGGCATACCAGATTGGAAGCTGGCGAAATATGACCGCACGCGTCTGACGCAAGGCTGGGGCAGCGAGCTCTAGGCGAAGGGAGACAAACGAAATGATGTACAAGGTAGAGATCGTCACTCGATCCGAAAAACTCGAAGAACTCAAAGAAGCTCTGGGCGCCATAGGCGTGACCGGCATGACAGTCACCGATGTATATGGCTGCGGTCTCTCCGGCGGTCATCGGGAGATATACCGGGGCAATGATGTGGAAATCAACCTGGTACAGAAAGTGAAGTTCGAGATCGTCATCTACGAGACACCGGTCGAGAAAGTCATCGAGACCGCCGAGAAGGTCTGCCGCACCGGCGAGATCGGCGACGGCAAGATATTCGTCTACAAGATCGATCAGGCCGTGAAGATCCGCACCGGCGAGCGCGACGGCGCCGCCATCATCGACAATCATTGATAAAGCATATAATCATCCGAAACAGGGGCCGCGGCCCCTGTTTTTTTGCCTTCCCCTCAGGGGAAGGGGGGACCGCGCTAGCGGTGGATGAGTGAAGCATCCCCCCTTGGGGGAGGAGGACCGCGCTAGCGGTGGTGGGGGTGGCGAGCTAGTAACTTTCCTCGAGTACTATCGCATAAACGGCCCACTAACAAATGGCCTGGGCAGCCGATTCATCAATGTGTTGCCGAACGCTACATAGCGCCTCGCCACCCCTATCGCCTCGCTACGCTCGGCACTTTCCCCAGAGGGGACAGCTTGTATTACGACACTTTCTCCTCAGGAGAAGGAGGACCGCGCTGGCGGTGGATGAGGTGTAGCTGCTTTTACGAACTGAACCCGCGGCCAGGTAATAAAAATATTGTACAAAAGATAAAGATTTTTATATGAAACCGTTGCCAGACATGAGCAAATATGATATAATACGCTTGTTCCCGTGAGAAAGCGGTTAGTGAACGAGGTAACAAGGGAGACTCGCTTACGGTATGGCGGATGGAAAGGGATGTCCGTCAGGTCCGCTGCTAGAACGGGAGGGGAAAGGTTTCATATAGAAACGAAAGGGGAAAACTATGAAGAAGAATCTCGTACTGGCATTGACAACAGCAATCGTAGCTGGCGCTACGGCGACGACGTTCGCGGCAGCGAACCCGTTCAGCGATGTCCCGCAGGGTCACTGGGCTTACGACTATGTGAACCAGCTGGCAGCCGATGGCATCATCGAGGGCTACGGTGACACGACGTTCCAGGGCGACAAGAACATCACCCGCTATGAGATGGCGACGATGATCGCGAAAGCCATGGCTAAGCCGAATGTCGGTGGCACGGACAAGGCCATGCTCGACAAGCTGGCTGCTGAGTTCTCCGACGAGCTCAACAACCTCGGCGTCCGCGTAGCGAACCTCGAGCGCAATGCTGACAAGGTTGCCTGGCACGGCACGGCCGAGTACACGTTCCAGCACTACATGGTAGATGGCAAGGACGATCATGAGAAAGATCAGGACAGCTACAACAACCTGCTGCTCCGCTTCGTGCCGGATGCCGAAGTCAACCAGAACTGGCACGTCAAGGCTCGTATCGATGCCAATACACGTCTCGATACTGACAAGGGCGAGGATACTAAAGGGAATAGCACCGATAAACTTGATCTCAAGCGTATCTGGGCTGAGGGCCACTATGGCGCGAACCGCATCATGCTCGGTAAATTCGAGATGCCGGATCCGGATACCATCACCGATACCCCGTTCTCGGGTGCTGAGTACAGCTACCAGCCGGCTGGTGATGGCGTAAGCTTCGTCGTCGGTGCTGGTCGCTTCAGCGCTGATTCGAATGGTAGCGGCATAATGGGCACGGCTCAGGCTAATGGCAGCACCGATACGGCAAATGTTCAGTATGTCGGCGTTGGCTTCCAGAAGAGCAAGCTCAATGGTGCAGCCCGCTACTACCATGCTGATGCAGACTACTTCAATACTGAGACCAATACTACTTCCAGCATTGCCTATGCCAAGAGCAAAGAGGATACGGCCAACATCTGGGAACTCAAGGGCGGTTATCGCTTCGACAAAAACTGGGGCTTCAAGGGCTTCTATTCCCAGAACACCGAGGCTGACTACTTCGACAAGGCTGGCAGCGCTGAGATCGACTACAAGGGCGCTCAGGCTGAGAATGCCGGCACGTACGGCCTCTGGGTGGCCTATCGTCATCTGAGCCGCAACGCGGTCCTCGCGAGCCCGTTCGATGTCATCAACACCTGGAACTCTGTTGGCCAGAAGGGCTGGGAGATCGGCGGCAACTACGCCCTGTTCCAGAACACGATCCTCACGCTGCGCTATGGCGATGGCGAGGAGCTCGCTGGCGGCAAAGACGTGAAGAACCTCTTCGGCCGCGTCAACTTCTTCTTCTGATTCAGCAACATAACCCTATAGCATATTCCTAAACATGCTTTTGGCCGCTGCAGTCCCTCTGCAGCGGCCTTTTTTGCATTTGCAAGAAAAATGTAAATTTTTTTGCACAGATATAGGAATTTTACCCAAAAAAAAAAGAATATGCATAAAGGGAAATAAGTCCTGCCAGAGGTAGGGGGGATGGCAGTTGGCAGATAATGATCAGATGACCGATGTATTCCTATATGAGACGCGCCAGTTCCTGGAGCAGCTCGAGCAGATGGCACTGACGAGCGAGGATAACGGGGAATTCGCGGCCGATGATGTGAACGAGATCTTCCGGGCCATGCATACGATCAAGGGCTCGGCCGCCATGATGTCGCTGACCGAGATATCGCAGCTAGCCCACGCGGTGGAGGATATATTCTTCTATATCCGGGAGCTGCATCCGGCCAAGGTCGACGTTTCGGCGATAACGGATATCGTGCTGACGGCGGTAGATTTCATGAGCGGCGAGATGGACAAGCTGGCCGCCGGCGAGACGCCCGACCGCTCCAGTGCGGAACTCCGCCAGTCGACGCAGTCGTTCCTGCGCGAGATGAAGCTGGCGAACGGCGACGATCCGGATGTGGACCTGCGCAAGGCCAAAGCCGGGCCGGCGAAGAAGCAGGCGGCCGCAACGGCAGCTGCGACGCCGCCTGCGGCTGCTGACAAGCCAGCGGCAGTGCAGCCGGCTGCGGGCACTGCGAATCCTGCAGGGAAGCTGCATATCTACAGCGTCAACCTGCATTTCGAGCCGGACTGCGGCATGGTGGAGGTCCGGGCTTTCGGCGTGCTCGACCGCATGAAGAATCATATGGCCGAGGTGCACTACCGGCCGGAGAAGCTGCTGGAGGATGAACAGGCGCCGGCCCAGATCATGGCGCGCGGCTTCGAGCTTTGCTTCACGTCGCCCGATGATGAGAAGACGATCCGTCAGCTGCTCGATGAGACGAGCTTCGTCGAGGGCATGGAGCTCGAGGAGCTGCCTGATACGAAGACCTGCGAATTCTGGCCGGCCGCACCTGAGAAACCGCGTCCGCCGGCAGCATCCGTCGCTCAGCAACCCCAGCAGCCGCAGCGGTCCGCCGCCCGCAAGGGCAAGGCCAAGGCACCGGCCGAGCATGAGATGATCAGCGTGCGCGTCGACAAGCTGGACCGGCTCATGGACCTCGTGGGCGAGCTCGTCATCGCCGAGTCCATGGTGACGCAGAATCCCGACATCCGCGGACTCGAGCTCAGCAATTTCGCGAAGGCTGCCCGCCAGCTCCACAAGATCAACGAGGAACTGCAGGACAGCGTCATGTCGCTGCGCATGGTGCCGCTCGAGGGGCCATTCAAGAAGATGAACCGCATCGTGCGCGATATGACGAAGAAGCTCGGCAAGAAAGCACGACTCGCGCTCGTCGGCGAGGATACCGAGGTCGACAAGAAGATCGCGGAGGGCATCGCCGACCCGCTCATGCATATCGTGCGCAACTCCGTCGATCACGGCATCGAGATGCCTGAGGCCAGGAAAGCTGCCGGCAAGCCCGAGCAGGGTACGGTCACGCTGTCCGCACGCAATGAGGGCGGCGAGGTCATCATCGAGATCAGGGATGACGGTGGCGGCATGGACCGCGACAAGATCCTGCACAAAGCGCAGGAAAAAGGTCTGCTGACGAAACCGGCGGCTGAGTACACGGACCGCGAGGCGTACAATTTCATCTTTGCCCCAGGCTTCTCGACGAAGGAGCAGGTCACAGAGTTCTCGGGCCGCGGCGTCGGCATGGACGTCGTCATGGCGAATATCAAGGGGCTCGGCGGGCGCGTATCAGTCGACAGCCGGCCGGGGCGCGGCAGCGTGACCGTCATCCGCATCCCGCTGACGCTCGCCATCATCGACGGCATGTGCCTGCGCGTCGGAGAATCGTATTTCACCGTGCCCATCAGCGCCGTGAAGCGGTCGTTCCGTCCGGAGGCGGGGCAGATATTCCTCGACAGCGACGGGCAGGAGATGATCATGGAGCGCCAGCAGTGCTGTCCCGTCGTGCGGCTCGGACAGATCTATCACCTCGAGGGTGCCGAGGACGACGCGGAGCAGGCGGTGCTGATGCTCGTCGAGAACGACGGCCACCTCTATGGCCTGCTGGCCGACGAGCTGCTCGGCGTGCAGCAGATCGTCGTGAAGCCGGTGCCGTCCTACATAAAGAAGCTGACAACCACGACCGGAATCACCGGCTGCACGCTGCTCGGAGACGGCAGCATCAGCCTGATCATAGATCCCGCCAAGTTGGGCGGACTGATTTTTTCCTGAGGGAGGTAGGAGAATGGACGAAGAGCAGCTGGAGGAAGAAGACACTCAGCGCGATAAATATCTGACGTTCACGCTCGAAGGGGAGCAGTACGGCATCGATATCGCCGTCGTCATGGAGATCATCGGCATCCTGCCGATCACGAAGGTGCCCGAGGTGCCGGACTATGTCCGCGGCATCATCAACCTGCGCGGCAAGATCATACCGGTCGTGGATATGCGGCTGCGGTTCCGGCGCGAATTCCGGGCCTACACGGACCGGACCTGCATCATCGTCATCGATATCGACGGCCTGCTCATTGGGCTCATCATCGACGGAGTGAGCGAGGTGCTGTCCATACCGGAGGATCGCGTCGTGCCGCCGCCGGCCCTGCGGGCAGCCCAGAACCGCTATATAAGGGGAATCGGGCGGCTGGCTGACGATAAGGTTGTGCTGCTGCTCGACTGGCAGCGACTGTTCTCGGAGCAGGATGAAGCGCAGCTGACAGCGGCCAGCGGTGCAGATGCCGCGCCAGAGCAGCAGGAAACGGCGACGGAAGATTGATATGGGGGAAGAAAAATGAAGATAGGGACGGATATGAAGATCAAGACGAAACTCCTGACGCTCGTCGGGGTGCTGGGGCTGCTGCTGGCCATCGTCGTGGCCGGCGGCATGAAGCTGGCCTCGAGCATAGAGTCGGACTATAAGCGCATATACAATGAGGACGCCTATGCGGCCACGCTGGCGGTTCAGACCGGCAAATACTTCAGCGAGGCGCGCAACGAGCTCACACGCTACCTGTTCCGCGTCGACCCGGCGGCCCGCCAGCAGTCCATCCAGTCGATGCAGGGCTTCGACCAGAAGCTCGATGGCATCGTCAGCGAGCTCGAGGAGCTGTCTACGAGTGCGAGTGGCAAGCAGTCCATGGCCGAGCTGAAGAACGAGATCGCGCAGTACCGCGTCTATCGTCAGGCACTCATCCAGGCCCAGCCGGCGCCGGGTGCGCCGATCGAGACGCTGAATGAGGCCAAGGCCGTCCATCAGAGCGGCGATTCGCTGAGCAAGAAGTTTGACCAGACCGCGGAGATGGCGGAGCAGGCCGCCCAGTCGGATATGGCAGCCGAGGCCGCCAGTACCCAGACGCTGATGCTGACCTGCCTCGTGGCTGCCATCATCGTCGTGATCATAGCCGTGGCGGTCGGCGTGCGCCTGTCGCAGCGCATCAGCCAGCGCATCGATGAGATATCCATGGCCGCCGGCAAGATCGCCGATGGCAATCTCGCCGATGCCGTCAGCTCCGACAGTGACGATGAGCTGGGAGTGGCCGCCGACAATTTCGAGCATATGCGTCAGTCCCTGAACAGGTCCATGGGCAATATCCATGTCGCCGCGCAGCAGGTAGCTGCCGGCGCGCGCAATATATCTGATGCGAGCGTTTCGCTCTCACAGGGCGCAGCCGAGCAGGCATCGTCGGTCGAGGAGCTCTCGTCGTCGATTTCGGAGATATCGTCGCAGACGGCCAGCAACGCCGACAATGCGAAGAAAGCCAACGAGCTCACTCTCGTCACGCGGCAGGAGGCCGAGGCCGGCGACAGCAGCATGAAGGAAATGCTGGCGGCCATGGAGGCAATCAATGTCTCCTCGACCAATATCTCGAAGATCATAAAGGTCATCGACGAGATCGCTTTCCAGACGAACATCCTGGCGCTCAATGCCGCCGTCGAGGCAGCACGGGCCGGCCAGCACGGCAAAGGCTTCGCCGTCGTGGCGGAGGAGGTCAGGAATCTCGCAGCCCGCAGTGCGAAAGCAGCCAAAGAGACGACGGATATGATCGAGGACTCCATCAGCAAGGTCGAGAATGGCCAGGTCATCGCCGACAAGACGGCCAAGGCGCTCGTGTCCATCATGCAGCATGTCAGCGACGTGGCCGACCTCGTCGACAATATCGCGCAGGCGTCCGAGGAGCAGAAGCTGGCGCTGCAGCAGATCGACCAGGGCGTCCTGCAGGTATCGCAGGTCGTACAGGCGAACTCCGCCACCTCGGAGGAGACGGCATCCGCTAGCGAGGAGCTCAGCGCCCAGGCTGACCGCCTCGAGGAGACCGTCAGCCGGTTTCGGCTCGAGGGACATTCGGATGAATATAGCGCGCCACAGCCGCCGGCGCAGAAAATCATGAAGCCGGCGGCCCCGGCAGCAGCGGCACCGCAGCCCCAGCTCACGCGCATCGGGAAGCCGATGAAACCGAAGAAGATCGCGCTGACGGAGGAAGAAGGCTTCGGCAAATACTGAATCCGGACAGGAAAAGATGTTAGAATAGGTATGATCGCTTATGAAAGATAAGGTCTTTGCGGCCTATGCTGCCATAGCGGATCGGGAATTCGGCATCCAGCTGCCGCCGGAGAAGAAGACATTGCTCGAAACGCGGCTGCTGCGCCTGCTGCGGCCCGGCGGCGAGGCGGCTGCCTATGGCAGCGAGACCGAGTTCCTGCACCACCTGAAGAACGACCGGACCGGGCGGCTGCTGCGCATGTTCGCCGAGGCGATAACGACGCATCATACGTTCTTCATGCGCGAGGCTGACCATTTCCGGTATTTCCGCGATGCTGTGCTGCCCTGGGTAGAGCAGGTGAGCCCAAACGGCGATATCCGCACCTGGTGTGCGGCCTGCTCGACGGGGCAGGAGGCCTACACGCTCGCCATGCTACTCGAGGACTATTTCGGCGCCCGGCCGGGCCATTGGGAGAAAACCCTGCTGGCTACGGATTTGTCGCAGTCAGTGCTCGATTTTGCCCGGCAGGGCAACTATCTGAAGAATGACGTGGCGGCCCTGCCGCTGCGCTGGCGTACGCTCTATATGGGGCCGGGCAAGGATGATGCCCATCTGGCAGTCAATGCGGATCTGCGCCGGCAGGTGCTGTACCGGCGGTTCAATCTCATCACGCCGGTATTCCCGTTCCGCCGGCCTTTCCATGCCATATTCTGCCGCAACGTCATGATCTATTTCGACCGGAAGGTGCGGCAGCAGCTGGCCCGGCAGTTCTACGATTTCCTCGAGCCGGGCGGATTCCTGTTCGTCGGCCACTCCGAAGTGGTGGAGCGGCAGGAGGGGGCGCCATTCCGCCATGTCATGCCGTCCGTGTACAGGAAAATCTAGTATCAGGGGGTGAAGTCTATGCGTCCGATGCGAGTGCTGGTCGTGGACGATTCGGCGTTCTTCCGCAGCGTGGTGACGGAGGGATTGTCCCGGCTGCTGCCGGGCGGCAGCGAGATAAAGACCGCGGATGATCCTTTCGCGGCTCGCGATATGATACTGACGTTCGATCCGGATGTCATGGTGCTCGATATGGAGCTGCCGCGCATGGACGGTGTGGAGTTCCTGCGGCGGCTGCTCGTGCAGTACAGCCAGCCGACGATCGCGGTGTCAGCCAATGCCATCTATCAGGAGCAGGCCCTGGCTGCCGGCGCGCTGGAGTTCCTGACGAAGCCGTCCCGGTCGCGGAACATCGAGCCTTTCCTGCGCCAGCTGGCGCAGGCGGTAGAGCGCGGTGCCGGCGTCTATGTGAAGCCGGAGGGGCCGGCCCTGCGGCCGGTCCAGGAGGTGCGGGCCAATCTGGCGCGTCCGCGCGGTGCCGGCCAGATAAAGCTCATAGCGCTCGGTGCCTCGACCGGAGGCACCGAGGCCCTGTCGACCGTCATCACCGCCCTGCGGCCGCCGCTGCCGCCCATCGTCATCGTGCAGCATATACCGCCGCGCTTCAGCAGCATGTTCGCCCTGCATCTCGATCGCGACAGCCGGCTGGCGGTCAAGGAGGCGGCCGACGGCGATCGCCTGCTGCCGGACCATGTCTATGTGGCGCCGGGCGACCGCCATCTGCGCGTCAAGCGCTTCGGCGGGATCTGGTCGCTATCCTGTCTGCCGGGGCCGAATGTGAACGGCCACTGCCCCTCGGTCGATGTGCTGTTCACGTCCGTGGCGCGGACGGCTGGTGCCCATGCGCTCGGCGTCATCATGACCGGTATGGGCAGCGATGGAGCACGCGGGCTGAAGCTCATGCGCGACGCCGGCGCCCGGACCATCGGCCAGGACGAATCCAGCTGCGTCGTCTACGGCATGCCGCGGGCCGCCTACGAACTCGGCGCCGTCGAGCATCAGGTCCCGCTGCTCTCCATCGCCGGCACCATCATGAACCTCGTGCGACAGGACAGTGATGAATGAATAAAGGAGCCTTCCCCTGAGGGAAAGGTGTCGTAATACAAGCTGCCCCCTTTGGGGGAAGTGCCGAGCACAGCGAGGCGATAGGGGTGGCGAGGCGCTATGTAGCGTTCGGCAACACATTGATGAATCGGCTGCTCAGGCCATTTATTAGTGGGCCGTTTATGCGATAGTACTCGAGTAAAGTTACTAGCTCGCCACCCCCACCACCGCTAGCGCGGTCCTCCTCCCCCAGAG